>JAJQGR010000319.1 GCA_021200345.1 Lachnospiraceae bacterium
GCAGGAAACGGCTGATATTAAGCTTTGCGTATCAGTGCCGTATCATGAAGCTACCAAAGCTTCAGGGCTGTCTGTTTCCCTGAAGCTAAGGGAAATGGGAAACCACAATAACAGACTATGATAGTAGAAGGACAGGGAATAAGCTTTTGGACATGGGTTCGACTCCCATCTGGTCCACGAACGAACGATACCTTGTGCAAACACAGGTTATCGTCACATTGATTGAGGGGGCTGGCGTTGTAATAGACGACAGCCTCCCCTTTTACTTTAGGCATATATAGTCTGGTCGGGCCGGGCAGATATCAATAAATATGAGCGAAGAAATGGATGGAAATCAGACGAACAAAGAGCAAATCAGAAAATATGCCGCCGAGGTTATGAATCTGGCCAGAGACAGCATTATGGTTCGCTTTCGTTTCTTTGACAGCGCCATTGCCCGCATCCATGTGGAATGGGATGAAACGCTGCAGGGAGCCGGTCTGTACGGTAGTACTCTGAGAATAAATCCTGTATGGCTTTTAAAATGGTATATGGAGGAAACGGGAATTGCTGTCAGAGTTTATCTGCACTGCCTGTTTCATCTGGTGTTCCTGCATCAGTTTCAATATGAAAAGCTTGGGAGCCGTTATTGGAACCTGGCCTGTGATATTGCGGTGGAAAACATCATTCTTGAAATGAATTTTTCTCCCGCAGAATTAAAAAGAGATTCTGAAAAGCGGGATGGGATGAAGCTTTTATCCTGCAGGGTTGCAGCGTTGACGGCTGATCAGCTGTATCGCGAATTTTCGCTCAATGGTTTATCGGAAACACTGTGCCGGGAATATGAAAGACTGTTTTTCCTGGACGATCATGGAGGCTGGCGGAAAACCTGGGAGAAATCAAAGCCGGAGGAAATGACTGTCACGGAGGAGGATTTACGAAAGATTACCCGCCGGATCAGGGCGGAGCTGAAGTCCTTTTCTCAGAATAAGAGCGGCAGCGAAAGCCTGGAAAAAAATATGGACAGCGCTCTGAAAGAACGGTACAATTATCGGGAGATTCTGCAAAACTTCATGGTGAGAGGGGAAGAGATCGGGGTCAGTGACCAGGAGTTTGATTATGTCTATTATACATACGGCCTGTCTGCCTATGGCAATATGCCCCTGGTGGAACCGCTGGAATATAAAGAACATAAAAAGATCAGGGAATTTGTGATTGCCATCGATACCTCCGCTTCCTGCAGAGGAGAAACAGTGAAACGCTTTATCCGGCAAACATATCAGATATTAAAAGATTCGGAGAGCTTTTTTAAAAAGATCAACGTTCATATTATTCAGTGTGACGCCGAGATCCGGTCAGATATCAAAATCTCTTCGGAAAATGATTTTGACGATTTTATGAAGCATGGGCAGATCAGAGGTTTCGGATCCACGGATTTTCGGCCGGTATTTGATTATGTGGACAGCCTGAAGGAAGAGGGAGAGTTTGAGAATCTGGCTGGACTGATCTATTTTACGGATGGGTACGGAGTATACCCGGAGAAAATGCCGGAATATGATGTGATCTTTGCGTTTTTAAATGAGGATGAAAACAGAATACTGCTGCCTCCCTGGGCTGTGAAAGTGGTTCTGGAGGATGAACTGATTGGATAGAAAAATGAGTGGGGAGTTGTGGCAGGAAAGGCCGGAGGATATGCTTCATGAACATGAAAGAAGCCGGGACAGATATTAAGAATACAATTGAGATTTATCTGAAAAAGGACGAGTTTGGTGATTATCGGATTCCTCTGGTACGACAGCGGCCGATCTTTCTGCTGGGCGCGCCGGGCATTGGAAAGACGGCAGTTGTGGAACAGATTGCCCAGGAGCTGCATTTGGCGCTGGTCAGCTACTCCATGACTCATCATACCCGTCAGTCGGCGCTGGGGCTGCCGTTCATTCAGCAGAAATGTTATGGCGGCGTCACCTATGATGTGTCGGAATACACTATGAGTGAGATTATCGCTTCCGTATATGACGCCATGGAGGAGAGCGGACTAAGAGAGGGAATTTTGTTCCTGGACGAAATCAACTGTGTTTCGGAGACTCTTGCCCCGGCCATGCTGCAATTTTTGCAGTATAAAGTATTTGGCAGGCACAGAGTACCGGAGGGCTGGGTGATAGTGACAGCCGGGAATCCTCCCATGTATAATAAATCCGTCAGAGAATTCGATGTTGTGACTATGGACCGACTGAAAGTGATGGAGGTGGAACCGGACTTTGATGTATGGAAGGAGTATGCGCTGGAGCATGGCATCCATAATGCCATTGTCACGTTTCTGGAATTAAAAAAAGACTGTTTTTACCGTATGGAGACCACCGGAAAAGGACGAAGCTATGTAACTGCCCGGGGCTGGGAAGATTTCAGCCAGATCATTACCCTGTATGAAGAAAATCACTGGAAAGTGGATGAGGCACTTGCGGGACAATATCTGAGAAATGATGAGATTGTCAGGGAATTTTGCGTTTATTACGATTTGTACCGGAAATATCAAAAAGATTATCAGGTAACAGAAATCCTTGGCGGAAACGTTTCTCAGACGGTGCTGAAAAAAGCACAGGCAGCGGATTTTGACGAGCGGCTGAGCCTGCTTGGGCTGCTGCTTGAACAGGTACGAAACGGGATGCGGGAGGTAGTGATTACCGGTGAATATTTGCAGGAGCTGATGCCTCTTTTGCGTTCCTTAAAACAGACGCAGGAGATACCACAAAGGCTGGGACAGCTTGTGGAAGCGAGGGAAAAGCTTCTGCACAGCCTGGAAGCAGCCAATAGCCTTTCCAAAGTGGAAAAGACGAAGCATCGCAGGATCATTCGGTTTCTGTTACAGACCCAAAGATCCGTGATCACTGAATCATGCCGGAAGCCGGACAGCACCATGGAAGAAATGGAAAGGCAGCAATCGGCTTTTGAAGTGGTGAAGGAGAAATTTGACGCTGAAGTAGCCGGGCTTCGCGAGAGCGCTGCCGGGGTGGATGGACAGGCAGCCAGTCTGTTTGCCTTTGTGGAGGCTGCTTTTGGACAGGGAAATGAGATGCTGGTGCTTGTGACGGAGCTGACAGTGGATCAGTATAGTTCCCGTTATGTTGCCCGGTATGGCTGCGAGGCTTACCAAAAGTACAGTGAGGTCCTGATGCTGGATGAGCGTCAGAACCGGATGCGAGAGGATATTAAGAAACTGGAGTTGTAGAAAACGGAGCCTGATTCATGAAAAGTATGAAAGATTACCTGGCTGCGGGACTGCTTATTTTCAGATTGTCACAGACCTCGCGGATCAGGATCTGCCGATTTTATTTGATGGCTATTACGAAACAATTTATGGGGATGAGACCCATATACTGATTGAGCTTAAGGAATATTAAATACCAAACGTCTACAGGTTCAGCTGACCCAGCAGCAGCGCGATTCCGTCAAGATCCGGCGGCAAAAATTCTCCGTCCGCGGCAGCTTTCAGCGTATCGGGAGATTCCGTGCAGGCATAGCTGTTGCCGCAGGTCAGAAGCATTTCATAATCATTCATGCTGTCGCCGAAACCGTAGCTTTCACTGATGGGAATGTCGTAATAGTCGCAGAGAAATCTGACGGCATCTCCCTTGGTGCAGTTTTTCTGTATAAGCTCACCATGGGCATATTTGCTTTTGAAACGATCGAAAGTCACGATATGGTAATGCTCCTCCAGGAAAGGACGGCACTTTTCAAATTTTTCCGGATCTCTGGCCATGTAGGACAGCTTGGGAACGGGGGTTGTATCAATATCAAACTGGTCTAAGGGTACAGTGACAAAGGTTTTGCGCAGATCCTCGAAGCGGCGCAGCATTTCCAGATTGTCTTTCAGATGAGAAAGCCCTGTCTGCAGGAACATGGCGGCGGATTGCGTGTGCTGATACATCGCTTTTTCTGTTTCCAGAGTAGGGTAAATATCGTTTTCCTCAAACATTTGCAGGGTCTGGCGCAGGAGCTCTTTTTCAATATAGTTTTCGTAAATCTTTTCTTTCCCTATATAGATGAAGCTGCCGGCGGAGGCAATGATCCCTGTAAAGCCTGCCTCCCAAAGGACGTTGTCGATGCTGACGGGTGCCCGGCCGGTGCAGATGAAGATCAGGTGCCCTTTCTCTTTCAGCTGCAGAATGGCATCCTGATTGGCCTGGCGCAGCTTCCGGGAATCTCCTATAATGGTACCGTCAATGTCAAAGAAAAAGATTTTTCTGTTCATTTATTATCGGGTTTCCTTTCATTTTCCTGTCGTTTCCTATTCTAGCATAAATCAATGGCAAACAAAATAGAATTCTTGTAAAATCTCTATTGACAAACAGTATAAGAAGTATTATCATTCTC
>JAJQGR010000044.1 GCA_021200345.1 Lachnospiraceae bacterium
GAAAAGACCCCCGGTTGGAATTGACAGTTTCGAGCAGCTTCGGGGAGCAGATTTTTATTATGTAGATAAAACAGGCCTGATCAGAGAACTTTTGTCAAACTGGGGTGCGGTAAATCTCTTCACCCGCCCACGCCGTTTCGGCAAGAGCCTGAATATGAGCATGCTCAAAGCTTTCTTTGAAATCGGGACGAACAAATCACTGTTCAACGGACTGGAAATTTCAAAAGAAACTGCGCTCTGCGAAAAATACATGGGAAAGTTTCCAGTCATTTCCATCACCCTCAAACAGGTAAAGGGTCTGAATTATGCGTCCGCCGAGGCACAGATGTGGACCGCCATCAGTATGGAGGCCGAGCGGCTTTCCTACCTTGCAGGCAGCGACCGCCTGGACGACACGGATAAACAGCTTTTAAACGATTTCCGGCTCTGCAGAGGAAATTTGCCCAGCGCACTGCTCCAGCTGTCCCGCCTTCTCTGCAAGCATTACCAGCAGAAAGTCATCATCCTGATTGATGAGTATGACGTTCCGCTGCAGAAAGCGGAGGCAAACGGCTATTACGCGGAAATGGCGGAGCTGATCAGCCAGATTTTCGGTTACGGCATGAAAACCAACAGTAATATGCTGTTTTCAATTGTCACCGGCTGCCTCAGGATTGCAAAAGAAAGCATTTTCACAGGCTTTAACAATCCGAAAGTTCACACGGTTGTAGACGATCAGTACGACGAATGGTTCGGCTTTACCGACGCGGAAGTGCAGGAAATGCTCGCTTATTATGGACTGGGCGAGTATTATGAAATCACAAAGGAATGGTACGACGGCTACCGTTTCGGCTCTGTCAATGTCTACTGCCCCTGGGATGTGATCAACTGGTGCGAGCAGCTTCGCCGCAGCGAGGACCACACGCCCCGAGATTTCTGGGCAAACACCAGCAGCAACGATATGATTCTTCGTTTTGTGGAACTGGCGGATGAGACTACCCGGGCGGAGCTTGAGGAGCTTTCCGAAGGGAAAAGTATTGATAAGGACGTCCGCCTCGACCTGACCTACGCTGAACTGGATCAGGATATCGACCACCTGTGGAGCATTCTCTTTTCCACCGGCTACCTGACATACACCGGCAGAAATGAAGACGGAAGCTATCAGCTGAAAATCCCGAACCGGGAAATCAATCACCTTTTCGGGCACCAGATCAAAGACTGGTTTCAGAACCGTGTGGAAGGCGGACTTCAGCCTTTATTCCGCGCCTTTGACGAGCACAACGCCGCTGATATCGAAAGCGCCATCAACGCCTGTCTCACAGATTCCATCAGCTTCATGGACGGCAGAAATACCGATGAAATGAAAGAGACCTTTTATCACGGCCTCCTCCTGGGTCTGCTGCGCGGCCGCCGCGGCTGGCGCGTAAAATCAAATCGTGAAGCCGGAAACGGCCGGGCCGATATCATCCTCCTCGACCGGACCCGGCAGTGCGGATATATTATCGAAGTGAAATATGCCAGAAATTCCTCTCTGCTGACGAACCAGGCACAGAACGCCCTGCGGCAAATCGATGAAAGGGCTTATGGCGAGTATTTCAGCGACGAAGACATTTCAGGAATTTATCATTATGGAATCGCGTTTTGCCAGAAGAGGTGCAGGGTGGCGAGATAGTACAGTCACTACCCACTATAAAAGTCTCCCGGAAGATGCGCTGTAGAGGGCGGGTTCCGGGAGACTTTTATCTTTTCTCTCTCAGGATGTTTTATTATTAATCTCCAAATATATACCCATATCCACGGTATTCTTCCAGCTTCTGGCTCCACAGTTCGCCAAACTCTTCGCCGGTATACTGGACTCCGGCGTATTCGACAACCGGAATGTCCTGGCAACAATTAATCAACCCATCATTGGAAGTTCCATAAATGAAACCGTTTTCGATAATTGATTTACTGGAGTCACTCATATCGCCATCATAATAATTTTTATGTACAGACGAATACGTTCCATCGTCATTTGCTTTTACCCACGAATACCCCTCGTCTTGTGAGACAACTTGTAATTTATCCCCAAAATCAATGTTTTCATAGGCCGGGTCTGCATATACCACTTCTCCATTAGCAAGTTTATAATAAATATATTCGGTTCCAATACCCCCAAGAAATTCTTCTCCTGTTCCAATGTCAATACTCTCCGGCAATACCAGAAGCTGTACAGAATAGCTAACCGACTTACCTGACACATACTTAAAACTAAGTGCGTATGTCCAATCAAGCCAGGTGCATCCCTCTTCAATGATTACCCAAGTGTGTTTATTATCATTATCATCACTTGTCCAAGCAGAAGTAGTGCCCGCTCCCGTCCCCCGTATCAGGAGTATATCGTCAGACTCCAGGTACATCAGATCCGCGCCGCAGATCCCCCAGGCGTCCGCGTTCTCCATCGTGATCGCGTTGATCACCTCATCCCGGATGCTTCCGCCGGTAGCCGTCCCCGTCACTCCTGTGCTCTCAGATGCCGCTTCCGCATCCTCAGAGGAAGCCTTCCCCGTTTCGCTGGAGGACGCTTCCACTGTTCCCTCACTGTCTGTTTTCCCCTCGGATGATCCACCGCAGCCCACCAGTAGCATGGCCGCCAGAAATATCGTCAGGACTCTGTATTTTTTCATTTTCCTCTCCTTTAAGATAGAATCAAGGCCCCGCTTTCCGCGTCCGGCCTGTAAATTTTGCTTTCTCAAATGCAAGGTCTTATGTCTGCTACTCCCACAAAACTCCGCACTTATATTCCCCCACTGCACCCGTCTGTTCGTAGCTTTCTCCGGATACTGTGAAATTTCTGAATGTCGCGTAAACTGCCACAAAGCCATTTTCCACGCTGTCTCTCAACTCATCCATCTTCCGGTCATCCCAATTTTTATCCAACGGTAAAATCACATTGATATCCTTCTCTTCTCCCGCTTTCATAGAGATATCCACAGTCGCCGCTTCCTTTACGTGCAGAAAGAGCTCAACGCCCTGAGAGCTGTCAATATCCCTCAGTGTTCCCTTCCAGACTGCAAATTCAAGAAACCCAACCCGATTAATTTCTTCCTTGCCAAGATTCCTGATACGAACCGTGAGTACTGCCACATCCTCTAACTCCGACATCCAGCCGTCGACGTCCATCGCGTGCGCCATGTCCGCGGTTTTCTCATAATACAACTCCGCGGCGTCCTTGTCTGACCATAAAAGCTTCCCTGTGAAGCCAAGCGTCGGCTTGGATGCCATCATGGCAATCTCGTTTGCCTGCTTTGCGATTTCGTTCGCCTCTTTCGAAATTTTGTTTGTCTCACGCGTCTGTACATTTCCAACCACATTCGAAGCCGCCTGCACAACGCCGTTTAACAGCGATGCAATTAAATTATCCGCCATTCCTTTATCCTCCTGTATTTATTCAGTCATACCGTGACTCTGCCCCATTGTACCCCCCCCTCAATCGAAAATGTCAATAGTATTCGGCAAAACCAGGAGTTCTCTGTTCTTTTGCTTTTAAATACTTCCATTTCATTTCGGCGGATTGACGAAATCACGGCGTGCCATTAAAGTTATAGCAAGGAGCCCGTAAAACCTGTCAAAGATGCGCCGGATGATCGCAGTTAGCCAATCCTTAGCTTACTCCACCTCCCGCAAAAACTCCTCGGCGGGAACGCCATAAAGCTTTGCAAGGGCAAGCAGGTTGGTTGAAAAAAGGACATTGCAGTACGACCCGCAATGTCCTTTTTTTCAAATTTCAATTTCCCTGCGTCAATTGTATCTCAAACCTGTCCACCCGTATCCCGGAGGCGAACGCTGAGAAGCCAAAAAGATGCTCCCCGGCAGTAAGTTCCACCTTCGCGATGGACGTCAGGCGCCAGATATGCTCCGCCTCATATCTCCACAGGTTCCCGCCACGGTACAGGCGGTCTTTTATGACAGGCATGTCATCAATGCTGACAGCGAAACAGCCGTTTTTCGGGCTGGTCACATAGGTAAGCGCCCAGATGGTATAGGAACCGCCTGTGCAGGAGAAGCGATAGTGCAGGGAAGGCGCCGTCTCTACGGTATCCCTCTCACGATTTTTCTCGCGGATGTGCAGAGCGATGCCGCTGCGATCGTGGGTTTCGCTGGCGCAGTATGACCAGGCGTAGTTCGTCATATCGGCGTAAGGCGTCCGACTCCAGGCAGCAAACGCTTCAATTCTGACAGTCCCGTCATATTCTGTGAAAATCTGCTCTCCCTTTGTCAGCAGCTCCTCCGGGCTGGTTTTCGTCACGGCCTCTTCTCCCAGAACCTCTTCCATGGGAAGCTGCTCGTCGGTAGCCCCCAGGCTGTCGCCGCCGCTTTCCCAG
>JAJQGR010000246.1 GCA_021200345.1 Lachnospiraceae bacterium
CTCCTGTTTCGCCATTGCTCTCAACTGTGGAGCGCTTTGACTGAACCTGCCGCAGACCACACATATTTTTTCCTGTTCCATCCATGGTTCTCCCAAAAGTCCTGCAACAATCTTTTCCGCCAACTGATAAGGATCGCTGCCGCCGGTCGTCACCAGCAGATACTCCTCCACGCGTTCCCCCCTGTGGAGCTCGAATTCCGGCCGCAGTGGTGCGAAAGCCGGCCCGCCCAGAACTTCCGTATGCGGGCCACAGGCGGAGTAATCCATTCCGGCACCATAGATATTGCCGTTGATCACAACGTCCACAGGGTAAGGAAAGGCGTTCACATCGTCCATGTATGCTACCTTTCCCCACTCTCCCAGCGTCCGCAGGTAGTGCTCCGTCACAGCATAGCTGTCCACCAGAAACAGACATTCTTTTTCCGTTGCCTGACTATTCTCCGCGCCAGCTTTCTGGTTCTTTCTCTTTTCCCGGTGCAAAAGCCGCTCCAGTACCGGAATTTCCTCATCCATCCGGCAATATTCTGTCCCCAGCACCCGGCAGGGAAAGCCGGCCTTTTTTACAGTCTCCGCTGCCTCATCGCCCGCCAGGATAAAACAAACGTCCCCGCCTTCCTGCCGAAGCGCATAAGCAATGGACAGGCAGCGCATAATATGCCCCATGCCGATTTGTCCGTTTCCGTCTGCTCTTATGTAAATGGTTCGTCCGTTCTCCGCCATAAAGGTCCCCATCATTCAATTTCGTAGTTCGTAATCATCAGATGCTCCGTGTTTTTATCATTGCGCTCCTGAAAACTGACCATATATTTTTTGGCAAAACTGCTGACATAAAGGCTGCCGCCGTTTGCCGTCCTCATGCCGCTGCAATATAAATTGCGGATAAACTCCGTATTTTTTATCACCAGCATAAATTTCCCAACGCAATGATTGATCAGGTAATTGGCCAGCCGCAGATGGGCGTTTCGGCCAAACTCATTGAGCGCGTATGTGGAAAATTCCGTATCGTAGGGCGGGTCCAGAAACACAAAATCCTTTTCCCCGGGCTTATATTTCTTCAGGAACTCCTCAAAGTCCATACCTTCCATCACAGTTTTCTCCAATTGCCCTGTCAGCTCCTGATTCTTAAAATAATGTACTTTTTTCAAAATAGATTTTTTATTATAGGAAATACCGCCATAGGGAACATTAAATTCTCCATTCCGGTTATAGCGGAACATGGATGCGTAGCAAAACTCCCGAACGAACAGATAAATGGCAACGGCAGTCGGCTCTCCGACAGAAAGCTCCCTGGTGTGATTATACAGATAGCGGAAATACATGTAAAATCCGGCTTTCAGCGCTCCCTCCAGATTGGCCTCCACATCCTCTGGCGGCAAGTCCCCCTTTTCCAGCTCCAGCTTCACCATCCGGACAAGCTTATGATAAAGATTCCTCTTCATCTCTTCCAGATAAACCGCCCGGTCAAAAGCGATGCTCTCATCCAGCAGAGCGCAAAATTCCTTTTCGCAGGTGTTTACAAAATCATTGACCTGTTTTTCAAGCTGCGCCGCCACAAAAGTCCTGTTTTGCGAGTCCGCACAAATGAATCTTTTTTTGTAATCCGTATAGAGCTCCTCCATCTGCTCCTCATGCGCCGCCAGCACCTTCTCCAACGCCGTCCACGCCCTGTCCGCAGCCGCCAGTGCTCCAAAGAATTCCTCATTTTGAGACTGAATCATCCTGTAAAGCCGCATCAGCTCTTCAGACTTATCATTGATAAAATACACGTCGCTTTCCAACGCGAAATAAACCGCGCCGCCGCCCACAAAAGGGTCAAAAAACCGCTCGCAGTTTTGAGGCAGATGAGGCAGAATATATGGTAACTCTTTCTCCTTGCCGCCCGGGTATTTCAATATGGGAGGAAGCTTTTTGGTCCGTACTGTAATTGCCATCCGCTTTTCCGTCGTCTTTCTTTTGAAATCATCATAAAGGCCGGCAGGCCTTAACATATAGAATACCTTTTTGGCCCGCAGAAATCAACAAAAATATGCAATCTGAACATGATTATCCGGATACCTTCCCGTAATCGTATGAAAGATATATTTCTCTGAGATTTTTCCAGAATTCTTCTTTATTTTCTTTCGTCAGTTCATGATTACCCTCATAAATATCCCGCATAATATATTCATTAATCCAATCTCCATAATGGAGAGAATCCGTATAATTATCAGCATTTTCCACGATATCAAGCACATCAGAAAAGCTGTAAACATGAATATTATCCGCCTCCAGCAGAACATCCACTGCAATTTGTTCCGTCTGGATTGCAGCATTCACCTGATTGGTTTCATAAAAAGCTTTCCAATAATAAATACTGTACGGCGGCAAAAACAGATAAAAAGTCACATCAGGATTCTCCAGCGCCGTCTTTAAAAAATTCTCTCTGATATTTGTCTCAATCCGCTCTATATCCTCTGTGTTAAGAACCACCTCTTCCTCTATCACCGGCATCTGCGTGAGTGTTGCTTCCACCGCTTCTTTTCCATAAGACATATAATCCGCCCATCTTCCATATTCATCCATGGAAATTGTCTGGTTGCCGGCTCGCGTATAATTCAGCACGGCGACCGTTTTTGTCATCACTTCTTTATTGAAAATATAGTACACGTCATTCCAGGGATTATCATCATACAGATAATCCGGATAATCCGTGTAAGTGCTTTCATCTGCCGGATAATTGATGACTGTGGAATCCAGGCTGCACAACACGTACTTCAAATTCTTATTATATGAAAGAGCCCTGCGAATCGCCTGATTTAACTCATAAAAGCTGGCTCCCGAGTAACAGGTTTTCACTGCAGTTACATCCCATAAATCCTCAAATTCACTGACAAGAAAATTCTGCGACATGCTCGTCCCGGTGATCAACGCCTCATAATCATAATATCTTGTGATTCCATCATTCTGATACCGCTCATCCTGCATGGGATATTCCAGTACTTCAAGCGGTTTATGGTAATGAAAAAAGGGATCAATCACATATGATGCAACCGTAATCGCTCCCAGGACTGCCGCAACCGCTCCAATGACAATCCTGTTCCATATTTTTGCTTTCATTTCCTGCTTTTCCTCCGCTTCCTTTAAAAATTGAAATATAAAAAAGAGGATAACTGTGATAAAGACATTACAGACCAGATAAGCATGACAATACTTCCCATTGCCTTCCTTCCCGTTGGCCGAAAATCCTTTTCATATATATTTCTCGGGATAAATACCCAAAAAGTGCAGACAGCAAAAACAATTACAAAATTCATTGCGGGGAATTTCCAGAGCGCTCTTTGCAGGAAAGCGATATGCTCTTCAACATACGTCAGCTCTATCATATCAAAGCACTTCAGAAATGACTGCTGCAACGGTGCCGTCCAACCGGAAAACAGGTTTCTATACATAATTACCGCTGTAGAAAAACTGTCTGCCCGGAAAAGCACCCACAGCAAGTCAACCGCCAAAAACGTTGCCGCTCTCTGAAAAAGAGCAGGGACCCGTTTCCATACCGGATCAATGATCCTGGTTATCACATTGAGAAGTCCATGAAGCGCGCCCCACAATACAAATGTCCACGATGCTCCATGCCAAAAACCACTTACCAGAAATACAATCAAAATATTCAGGAACTGTCTCTTTTTCCCTTTCTTGCTTCCTCCCAATGGAAAATACAGATACTTCCGCAAAAAACGTGTCAGGGTAAGATGCCATCGTCCCCAGAAATCTACGATCGATCCTGCTTTATAAGGAGAATTGAAATTCACCGGTAAATCCAGATTCAACATACCAGCGATTCCCATCGCCATATCGCAATAGCCGCTAAAATCAAAATAGAGCTGAAACGCATACATTGTAATGACAAAAAAAGTCTCCATCCCCGTCAACGATGCCGGATTTGCATAGCCCCAGTCCACACAGACCGCAATGGTGTCCGCCAATAGTACCTTTTTAAATAAACCTGTTGAAAAAGCCCACAAACCGCCGGCAAATTTTTCTTCACTAAATCGTTTTCGTTCCTTATCCTGAAACTGTGGAATCAATTCGTCATGAAGTACAATTGGCCCTTCTGCCAGCTTGGGGAAAAAGGATACAAATAGTGCATAATCCACAAAGCTGACATCCTGCGTCTCTCCACGCCAGGAATCCACCAGATACGCGATTTGCTGAAAAGTTAAAAAGCTGATGCCCAGGGGCATAAGAATATCCATTTTCCGAAAGGATCCGCCAAATAACAGATTCATATTTTCAATCAGGAAATCGAAATATTTAAAATAAAAAAGGATGCCTATATTGACAC
>JAJQGR010000217.1 GCA_021200345.1 Lachnospiraceae bacterium
GCATACGGACTTAAATATTCTTTCTCTCTTGCCTCCAGTTGTTCGCGGATCAATACGTTGTGGCCCGTCATTCCAGCCTCCTCGAAATAAACTCTAATGAATTATTCTACACAAACTTCTCAAAATCCTCTTTTTCAATTTGAAAAAATTATTTTTTTTGCAAAAAATTTATCAAAAAATAAAACACTTCCCTCCTCTCAGCCTTGACAGCGGATATCACTTTTCTTATAATCTGAAAGAAGAATTATGAATTTCGTCATAATCTGTTCACATTTTTGCAATAAACTGATATTTGAATATTTTCTTTCAAATCAATACAGGCAGTGTCCGGCTTCCGTTTTATTCCCGGATACTGTGAAAGGAGAGTAACTTGAACACCCTGGATCATTTAAGCACACTGGAAGCGGAGGCTATCTATATCATGCGTGAGGTCGCCGCCGAATGTGAAAAACCGGTGATGCTCTATTCCATCGGCAAAGACAGCTCCGTGATGCTGCATCTGGCACGGAAAGCTTTCTACCCGGAGAAACCCCCTTTTCCCTTTCTTCACATTGATACCACCTGGAAATTCCATGAAATGATTGAATTTCGCGACGCCATGGCGCAAAAATATGGCCTGGACATGCTGGTTTATACCAATGAGGACGGCGTGCGCGAGGGCATCAACCCCTTCGACCATGGCGCGGCCTATACAGATATTATGAAAACACAAGCCTTAAAGCAGGCGCTGAAGAAATACGGCTTTACCGCGGCTTTCGGCGGCGGGCGGCGGGATGAGGAAAAGTCCCGCGCCAAGGAACGCATCTTTTCTTTTCGCAATACGGAGCAGGCCTGGGATCCTAAAAATCAGCGTCCGGAGATGTGGAAGCTGTACAACACCAAAATCCACAAGGGCGAAAGCATCCGGGTCTTTCCTCTGTCCAACTGGACGGAGGCCGATATCTGGCAGTATATCCAGCGGGAAAACATTGAGATTGTCTCCTTATATTTTGCGAAAGAACGCCCCTGTATCCAGCGGGACGGCAATATTATCATGGTGGACGATGACCGCTTAAAGCTCCGTCCCGGCGAAAAGATCGAAAACAAAAAAATCCGTTTCCGCACTCTTGGCTGCTATCCGTTGACCGGCGGCATGGAATCCGACGCGGATACACTGGATAAAATTATCGCGGAAACCCTGGGGGCCGTCTACTCAGAGCGGACCAGCCGCGTGATCGATCACGAGGCGGCAGGCAGCATGGAACGCCGCAAGAGGGAGGGCTATTTTTAGATGAAAGACCTGTTAAAATTTCTGACCTGCGGCAGCGTGGACGATGGGAAAAGTACCCTGATCGGCCACATGCTTTACGATACCAAGCAGCTCTATGCCGACCAGAAACAGGCTCTGGAGCTGGACAGCAAGGTGGGCAGCCGGGATGGGCAGATTGACTATTCCCTCCTGCTGGACGGTCTGATGAGCGAGCGGGAGCAGGGCATCACCATCGACGTGGCCTACCGCTATTTCAAAACGGAGGAGCGCAGCTACATCGTAGCGGATGCCCCGGGACACGAGGAATATACGAGGAATATGGCTGTGGCCGCTTCCTTTGCCCAGCTGGCCGTGATTTTGATTGACGCTTCCAAGGGCGTACAGATTCAGACCAGACGCCACACCCGTATCTGCTCTCTCATGGGCATCCGGGACTTTGTGTTCGCGGTCAATAAAATGGACATGGTGCGCTATGACCACAAACGGTTCCGCGAGATTACCGCTACGATCCAACAGATGACCAAGCCCTTCCCGGTGGACAGCCTGGCCATCATCCCCGTCTCAGCCACCGTGGGAGACAACATTACCACAAATTCCGCCCGCATTTCCTGGTATCACGGGCCGTCGCTTTTAGAATATCTGGATCAGGTAGAGATTGCCGAGACCATCGATCAGGATTTTACCATGCCTGTTCAGAGAGTGTGCCGTCCTAACGTCAGCTTCAGAGGCTATCAGGGACAGATTGAGAGCGGCGTTATCCATGTGAATGATGAGGTAAAGAGCCTTCCCAGCGGTGAGACCGCCAAGGTCATCGATATTTTGTGCGGCTTTGAGCATATCGAACGAGCCGTTCCGGGCCAGCCGGGCACCCTGCAGCTCAACCGGGAACTTGATATTTCCAGAGGCTGTGTGCTGGTGATGGGCAAGGGGCATCCTATCAGCAAGGATTTCACCTGCACCCTGCTCTGGATGGATGAGACGCCCATGATTCCCGGCATCAATTACATTTTGAAGCTGGGCACCAAAATGACCAATGCCACCATCATGGACATCCAGCACAAGATCGACATCCACACCGGAAGCCACATTCCGGCGGACAAGCTGTACAAAAACGAGATCGCCGAGTGCAGTCTGGTGGTTGCTGACAAAATCATTCTGGATACCTTTGAAGCAAACCATACCATGGGCGAGCTGATTTTAATTGATCAGGTCACCCACAGGACCTGTGCCTGCGGCACTGTGAAATCCACCACTGCCGGATATGGAGATCTGTTCTGGCAGAATTTTGATATTACAAGAGACACCCGCTCCAGAAATCTGGGCCAGAAGCCTCTGACGATCTGGTTTACCGGACTTTCCGGCTCCGGCAAATCCACTCTGGCAAACGCCCTGGAGAAGCGGCTTTATTCCATGAATAAACACACCATGGTACTGGACGGCGACAATATCCGCCTGGGGCTTAACCGCGATCTGGGCTTTTCCGAGGGCGACCGAATAGAGAATATCCGCCGGATCGCCCAGGTGGCAAAGCTGATGAACGACGCCGGACTGATCGTTTTGACCGCGTTTATCTCTCCCTACTGCAGAGACCGGGCAAACGCCCGCCAGATTATCGGTGACTCTTTCATTGAGGTCTATGTCAACACCCCTCTGGAGGAGTGTGAAAGCCGGGACACCAAAAATCTCTACCGCAAGGCGCGCCGGGGCGAAATCAAAGATTTCACCGGCATCAGCAGTCCTTACGAGACGCCGGAGAACGCCGAAATTGTGGTAGAAACCGTGGGGCGTTCCGTGGAGGACAGCGTCAACGATATTATGGAAAAGCTCAAGCCCTGGCTGGATCATCCGTTCTGATGATCTGAGCAGCTAGCTTTTCACCGGAGGAATTCTATGGAGCCGTCATTTATATGCATTGGTTTTCAAAAATGCGGAACCACGTCTCTTTATGACTTACTGAAAAAAAACAGAAATGTATACCTTACCGAGGATGTGAAAGAACCCATGTTTTACCGGGTTCCTTTCATGCGCTGGTTTCTTGGCAGAAAATGGTACTGCCACAGGTATTTCGGACATTATGTGGAAGCTGTTCTGGGAAAGACAGACTCAGCCTGCGAAGTAGGTCTGATCACGGGAAGACGCGGCCACGGGGAGCAGCCCGCCGAACAGACTGCTTCAACGGCGCCCCAGGCTGCGGCTGAAGCCCATCAAACGTTTCCCGCAGGAGCTTCCGAATCCATCCCTCATGCAGGTACCGGCCGTCACAGGCTCATCGCCGGAGAAGTGAATGCCGGTCTGGGCTACCGCAACTGCGCCAAGTGGATTGGAAAGGATTTCGCCCCCAACACCAGACTGATCTTCATGATGCGGGATCCGGCCGACCGCTGCTATTCCGCCTACAAATATTTTCTGGCGCTGGGTTTTCTGCCCGTATCCGCTGTAGCATACGATTTAAAGCACGGACATGCCGAAGGCTTCGACCATTACGTCCGCTCTGTTCTCTGCAATCAGAACCGCCGCCGTGAAATCATGAAAAAGCGCTTCAAATATATGTGTTTTTCCCAGGGGAATTACGCTACAATCATTAAGGAATACCGGCGCTATTTTCCCAGGGCAAATATGAAATTTGTGTTTTTTGAGGATTTCGTGTCTGATCAGGAAGCTGTGACAAAAGACATCATGCGCTTCTGCGGAATTGAGGAGGATGAGAATATGGTCTTCCCGGTCAAGAGCAATGAAACCAATTTCCGGGCCATTGCTGCTCTCTCCCCCAAGTTTCTGCAGTTTATGCAGGCGCTGTATTATCTTTTCTTTGAGTTTTTAAGTCTGGGACGGCGCTGCCCCGGTTTTTTCAATGGATTTATGAGCTTCTATGACTGGTCCATGGATCATTTCACCCGTCCGGATACCGGCAATGAAAAAATGCTCCCCGGAACGCGAAAGCTCCTGAACCGTTACTACCGCCGCCAGATTGAGCAGGTAGAGATTCTGACTGGACAGCAGGTACCAAAGCGCTGGGCGCGAACAGAATAATCTCCAGCCGGTATGGTGAAAACTGCTGTCCGGCGGGAATG
>JAJQGR010000222.1 GCA_021200345.1 Lachnospiraceae bacterium
GATGTGGTTTGTATGGTCTCCGATTGTATTATCGAATATACGGCAAATGATCCTCAAAATTTTTTTACAGTCAGGGACATTTGGTATAGTGACTACAGTGTAGAGAACGTGCAAAGGATATTCAGTAAACCGAATCCGGCACAAAAAGCAACCCGGGAGTATGATAAATATTTTGGACAACCGATCAAACTTCTGGAAGCGGCCGGAGTTATACACAGAGAAAAGCAGGGAAAATCCTATGTGTATTCTATAGCGGAACCTCAGATTTTAGAATATATAAGCTTTCGGGAAAGAAACAGCTTCGATTTCCTTTGCCTTTATATTGAGAAAGTTTTAAAGGACAGTGGAATATTTTATCTTTTTGAAAATTTTTTTGCTTTACAGGATAAAAACAGCTTTGAAAATTTAAAAAATGGGTATGCAGAATTTGTGATAAGGAATACGCCTATCAATGGAGAAACAGAATGCTCGCGTATATTTACTAAGGTTTTGAACCCACTGGCATGCAAATATGGGAAGCGTGGTACGGAAAGGGGCTTTTTATCTAAAGATATCATTACACAGGACATGTTAATTTATAATCGAAAAAACTGGCGGGATCTTATTTCAGAAAAGCCAAAAGGAGAAACCCGTACGGAGCATGAGGTAACATTGATTCTGAAAAATGGCGATGAAATGGAAATATACAGAATCAATCGAGCTAAAAGACACCTGAAAAAATTTAATGATCGCTATCGGATGGGAAAAACCGAGCTTTATGATAACCGCCATTGTGATGATCGGGCCACACAAATGCACCATATATTTCCAGCGGCAGATTATCCATTGATAGCGGATGATATGGAAAATTTAATTGCCCTGACACCAACACAGCACCTATTGTATGCACATCCTGATAATAATACTCACTACGTTGATAGAGAATATCAGAGATTGTGTCTGATAGCCAAAACGGAATCTATACGGAAAAATCTTATACATAATGAAAAAGAACCTGTAATATACAATTTTAATTCTTATTTGAAAGTACTCAACTGTGGATTTCAGACAGATGAATTTAATGAGGTTCATGAAATGGACTTTAATGAAATTTTAAAGAAAATAGAGAAACATTATGAATGAGGTGGAAAGAGTAGACGATGATTTTAAACTGGGGAAATGTGTTGACATTTGTTAATGAGAAAGAGTACTTTGAAACATTGGGATTTTTGTGCAAGGAGGAATGTTGTGTCAGAGTATATGTAGAAAATAATGATAAGGCTGGAGCATGGGCACCACAGGGACGAATGCAATTGAGATCTGAAGACGCTTCACTATTGCCAAGAGCGTTAAAAGAAGCTTTTTTGTCAAGTGCTGATAATAGAATAAGTGAAACCGGATATATAAAAAATTTAAAAGAAAAACATTTTTTTACAAGAGAAGAGGATCCCACAGGAAATGGATATACAAAGTATTTGTTTAAGAAGTCTTTGACGGAAGTACAAAATACTGTTCCGGCAGAATATATGGAAGATTTTACCAGAGGATATGAATGGGACACAGGATTAATAGCTCGTATAAAAAAATTAAAAGATTTTGAGGTAAATCTGGATGAGGAGACAGAACATATACTCGGTAATGGACATATGGAAGGACGTGTAAAAGAGTATTATTCGAAAAAGTATGAACGAAACGCCGGGAATCGTGCTGCTGCAATCAGGATACACGGAACACGATGCGCAATATGCGGTTTTGATTTTGAAGAGACATATGGGAAGCTTGGAAAGGGATTTATAGAGGTTCATCATATAAAACCTCTTTCAGAAATCAACGAGGAAGTTGTAGTGAATCCGGAAACGGATCTGATTTGTGTGTGCTCAAACTGTCATCGAATGCTTCACAGGTTTAAGGACTATATAATAGAGGCTGATGAATTGAAAAAAATGATAAAAAGAACTGTATAAAATTCGGAAAGGATACGGCATTATGAACATCGTAGATTTACACTGTGACACCTTAAGCCAGATGCTCCGCATGGAAAAAAAGGGCCAGCCCCAGAGCCTGTACCGGAGAGAGGGCCATCTTGATCTGGAGCGGATGCAAAAGAGCGGCTATCTGCTGCAATGCTTCGCGGCCTTTGTCTTTATGGGGAAAGGCGGGAATCCCTATGAGAAAGGAAAGGAGCTGGCGCAGCTTTTTGAAAAATGCATGAAGGAATATGAGCCATACATAGCGCCGGTATATCAGTTTGCTGATCTTGAGAAAAATCGGGCGGCGGGAAAGCTGTCCGCCATGCTGACCATAGAGGAGGGCGGCGTGCTGCAGGGCAGCATTGAGAAGCTTCGGGAGTTTTATGAGTATGGTGTGCGGCTGATCACCCTGACCTGGAATTTCCCCAATGAGCTGGGCTATCCGGGAGCGAAGGAGGAGACGCCTGTGCCGGAGGCGTTTCACTGGCAGGTGAGAGGCGAGTATCCGGGGCTGACCAGGCGGGGGCTGGAGATGGTGGAGGCCATGGAAGAGCTGGGGGTTGTGGTGGATGTGTCCCATCTGTCCGACGCGGGTTTCTGGGATGTGGCAAACTGCACGCATAAGCCCTTTGTAGCCAGTCATTCCAATGCCAGGAGCATCTGCGGACACAAGAGAAATCTGACAGATGCCCAGATCCGCTCCTTGGCGGAGCACGGCGGGGTGATGGGGCTGAATTTTTCCGCTGATTTTCTCAATGACGATAAGAGTAAGATCAGCCTGGACGATTTTGTCAGGCATGCCCTTCACATCATCGATGTGGGCGGGGAGGACGTGCTGGCGCTGGGCAGCGATTTTGACGGTATTGAGACCAACCCGGCGCTGCCCCACTGCGGGGAAATGCCCCGACTGTTTGAGGCAATGAAAAACGCTGGTATCACGGAGAGTGTGATTGACAAGATCAGGGGAGAGAACGCACTGAGAGTGCTGAAAGCGGTATTGAAATGAGTCTGCAGTTTATACTGGGGGGCAGCGGCAGTGGAAAGAGCGCTGCCCTCTATCACTTTATGATTTCAGAGTCTGTGAAAAATCCGGACCGGCAGTATGTGCTGCTGGTGCCGGATCAATATACCATGCAGATTCAGCGGCAGCTGGTGCAGCTGCACCCGGGGCATGCTCTTTTCAATGTGGATGTGTTAAGCTTTGGACGGCTTTACCACAAGGTAAAAGAGGAGCTGGGCGGCCAGGAGCTGGTGGCATTGGATGACACCGGCAAGAATCTGATTATGCGTTCCTTAGCCTCTTCCATATCCGCTGAGCTGCCCGCTATCGGCGGGCTGATGGAAAAGCAGGGCTATGTATCGGAGGTCAAAAGCCTGATTTCAGAATTGATGCAGTACGGCATTTCACCGGAGGGCATGGACGGGCTGATCGAGGCCGGTGCCGGGAGAAGGGGCCTGCAGGCCAGACTGACCGATATTCAGAAGCTGTATCGTTTGTTTTTACAGGAATTGGAAAATAAATACCGCACCGGTGAGAGTGTCTATCCGGAGCTTACCAGGCGGCTTTCGGAGTCTAAGATCATCCGGGGCAGCGTGGTGGCCTTTGACGGGTTTACGGGTTTTACGCCGGTGCAGCTGCCTTTGGTGCAGCAGATCATGCTGCTGTCCTTTCGCTGCTATGTGGCGCTGACCATTGACTGCGATCCGGCGAAGGTGACGGCGGAGCAGCAGCTTTTTTATACCTCCGCCAGGACCATCCGGGAGCTGGAGAGGCTGGCCGCGGAGGTGGGGGTGAAGACGGAGGAATATCGTTTCTGTGACAGCGGGAAGCGGTATCTTGCGAGGACAGGGGCGCCGGAGCTTGCCTTTTTGGAACGGCATCTGTTCCGGTATGACGGCGCTGTTTATGATAAGGAGTGCCGGCATATTCACATCGGTTACGCGGCAACCCCGGCCGAAGAGAGCCGTCAGGCGGCCATTCTGCTCCGTAAGCTGGTCAGAGAGCGGGGAATCAAATATCGGGAGACGGCGGTGATCTGCGCAGGGCTGGACACCTACAGTCATCATCTGCGGGAGGCCTTTGCACAGATGGACATTCCCTGCTTTGTGGACGCCACGGCGGGACTTTTGTCCAATCCTCTGCTGGAATATATGCAGGGGCTTTTAGAGCTTCTGGAAAAGGATTTCTCTTTTTCAGCGGTGATGCGTTTCCTCAGGAGCGGTCTGTCGGACGTTAGCCGGGAGGAGGCGGATCTACTGGAGCTGTATCTGAGTCAGGCGGGCATCCGGGGCAGACGTGCCTGGGAAAAGCCCTTCATCCGACTGGGCAGCCGTTTTGATCTGGGAAAGATCAATGAG
>JAJQGR010000245.1 GCA_021200345.1 Lachnospiraceae bacterium
TCATGATTGATTTTATAAAAAAATATATTCCATTTCTGAAGTTTGTGACCTCCTCTCTGACCGGATCGGCGGTGGAGCTTTTGCTGTTTTACGGTCTATGCCAGGTGATTCCCCTGCCCCGGGTGCAGATGATTTACCTTGCCACAGTGATTTCCAGGGTGATTGCCGGAAGCCTGAATTTCCTGATGAATAAATTCTGGAGCTTCGGTGGGAAAGATGCTGGCTTTGGAACTGCCCGATCCATGGGGACGCAGGCGGTCAAATATGCCATTCTGTTTGTGGGAAAGATGCTCTCCAGCGCGCAGCTGGTGTCAATGATGCCGACAGAGATTCCTACGGTGCTGTCGAAAGCGGCGGTGGATACGGGCATTTTCTTTATCAGCTATGTAATTCAGAAGAAATGGGTGTTTGCGGAGAAAAAGCATTAACTTATGAAGGAGATCACTATGGAAAAACAAAAGACAGGCGGTGTCAGGTTTTCTTTCCCTGAATCTTTGTTGTATTTTCAGCGGTGCGTCTGCTTACCAGACTGAAATCCTCGAGTTTTGCGCAGCTGACGGTGGTCATTACATTTTGGATCCGCCTGGCGGTTGCGGGGTTACTGCCCGATGTTGTTTGTTCCGGCTGCAGAATAAGAAAATATCCTGTCCTTGTCCGTGTACTGGCAGGAAATAAAAAAATAAAAAAATTTTGTGACGATTTTGTCTCCCTGTGCATATATAAATAGAACGATATGCGCAGGGAGATTTTTTGATGCATCATTTTTGGCAAAGGGAGAAAAAGAAACAGGCATGGAGAGGATGAAGGAAAAAGAAGGCGCTTTGGAGGAGCAGATGTGGGCTCTCTGGTTTACTAACGTGCCGGGGATTGGCAGAAAAACGCTGTATGGTCTGGAGGAGAGGTTTGGAAGCTTGAAAAGAGCGGCTGCGGCCACGGAGGAGGAGCTTTCTCAGGTGATGAAAGCCTCTCAGATCAGGAGCCTGCGGGAATTTACATCTGCGCCGGACAGGCTGTGGAGGCAGTGTGAGCGGGCCGGGATCAGCTTTGTGACAGCTTCCGGCTGCGTCGGGATCAGGTCAGAGCCGGCTTCGGGAGGTACGAAGGATGTAGTTGATTGTGATTGCAGCTGTGCGGTCAGCTTATGCTTTCCACAGCAGTTGAGGCAGATTCCTGATCCGCCTTATGGATTGTTTATCAAGGGCGCACTGCCTGATCCGGACAGGCCAACTGTGGCGATTATCGGTGCCAGAGCCTGTTCCGGCTACGGAAGAGAGTGCGCCAGGCTGATGGGAGCCGGGGCCGCGGCGGCGGGCATTCAGGTGATCAGCGGCATGGCCAGAGGCGTGGACAGTATCAGTCAGACCGCCTGTCTGGAGGCGGGCGGTACAAGCTTTGGGGTGCTGGGAAGCGGGGTGGATGTGTGTTATCCTGCTGAAGCCCGTCCCCTGTATGAGAGGCTGGCAAAGGAAGGGGGCCTGATCAGTGAGTATCCGCTGGGAACCCGGCCTGTGGCCGGAAATTTTCCTCCCAGGAACCGGCTGATCTCCGGTCTTGCGGATCTGGTGCTGGTGATTGAGGCCAGGGAGAGAAGCGGGACGCTGATTACTGTGGATATGGCGCTGGAACAGGGGCGGGAGGTAGCGGTGCTCCCTGGCAGGATTACAGACGCCTTAAGCCAGGGCTGTTACAGGCTTTATGAGCAGGGAGCCCAGCTGGTGACCTCTCCTCAGCGGTTGGCGGAGCTGGTGTGGGAGAGCTTTACTTTAAAGCAGGCAAAAGGAAAGAGCCTGCCCCAGGGCCGGGCAGTAAAAAAACCAGGGACGGCGGATGGAGTTATCCGCTGTCCCTGCGCGGCGGGCGGCTTATCAGGCAACCCCCTTTCTCCCCTCCAGCAAAGCGTCCGGGAGCTGCTTGACCTGACACCGCAGCCGGTGGAATGGCTGTATCGCTTATTTCAGGAAAATGGAAACAAAGAAAGCCTGACGGAATTTCTGGCGGTTCTGCTGGAGCTTGAGCTGATGGGGGTGTGTGAAAGTGTGGGAGGCATGTATGCCAGAAAAGAGAGACTGGCCGGGAAAATGGGCGTCTGTGAGAAGCCGGCGCAGGATGATTGGCACAGCGGATGATGACAGGGAGGTGACGTAATCATATGTATACATACGTTTACAGCGGCATGATGCAGGGCATGTATGCCAGAATTTTACGGGTGGAGGTGGATGCTTCCTATGGCTTGCCCAGCTTTGACATGGTGGGAAACCTGGGGTATGAGCTGAAGGAGGCCAGAGAGCGGGTGAGGGTGGCAGTCAAAAATATCGGCCGTCAGCTTCCCAATCTGAGGATTACGGTGAATGTAAGTCCGGCTCATATCAAAAAGTCCGGGACAGGCCTGGATCTGCCCATCGCTATCGGCGCCCTTTACGCGTCCGGGGAAATAAAGGCCGGGGGACTGGATGAGACATTGTTTTTGGGGGAACTGGGACTGAACGGGGAGATCCGGGGCGTTCAGGGGGTGCTTCCCATTGTCAATGAGGCCAGAAAACAGGGATATTCCAGGGTGGTGCTGTCTAAGGCCAACGCAAAAGAGGGCGCTTTTGTACAGGGAATACAGGTGTATGGAATGGAAACACTGACAGAAGTGATTGCGCTGTTGGGCGGGGAGCAAAAAGAGCCATGCACCATGGACGTAGCCGCCTGTTTTCAGGAAAAAGAGACCCGGGAACAGCCGGACTTTGCGGAAGTGCAGGGACAGCTGGAGGCCCGCAGAGCGGCGCAGATTGCGGCTGCCGGTTTTCATCATTTTCTTCTGATCGGGCCGCCGGGTGCGGGCAAGACCATGATCGCCAGGCGCCTGCCTTCCATTTTGCCGCCGCTTTCGGCGGAGGAAAGCATGGAAATTTCCAGTATCTACAGTGTGGCCGGAAAGCTGGATGAAAATCAGCCTTTTATTACAGTGCGCCCGTTTTTAAATCCCCATCATACCCTGTCCGTGCAGGCCATGGCGGGAGGAGGACGTGTCCCCAGACCGGGCGTGATTTCCCTGGCCCACCGGGCGGTGCTGTTTTTAGATGAGCTGCCGGAATTTCGCAGGGATGTGCTGGAGGTGCTGCGTCAGCCCATGGAGGAGAAGCGGGTGCAGATTGCCAGAAGCGAGGCGATTTATTCCTTTCCCGCGGATTTTATGCTGGTGGCGGCCATGAATCCCTGCCCCTGCGGCTACTATCCGGACCGGAACCGCTGTAAATGCTCCGAGGCGGAGATTCAGCGTTATCTGGGCAAGATTTCCGGGCCGATTCTGGATCGGATCGATTTATGCTGTCAGGTATCCCCGGTCCGGATGGATGATCTGAAACAGATAAAGCCCTCTGAGAGCAGCGACGTCATGCGCAAAAGGGTGCTTCTGGCCCAGGAAAGACAGCGGGACAGATTTGCGCAAACCGGCATCCGGTTCAATTCCCAGATTCCGGCGAAAGATATTCAGTCCTATTGCGGATTGACCAGGGGTGCAGAGCATCTTTCCGGGATATTGTTTGACCGGCTGCAGCTGTCGGCCAGAGCCTATCACCGGCTGCTGAAGGTGGCCAGAACCATCGCTGATCTGGAGGGCAGCGATCTGATACAGGAGAATCACCTGAAAGAGGCGGCCTGCTACCGGCTGAAAATCAGGGAGAAATCTTAAAGAAATCTTAAATAGCATTCTGGAGTATTCTGTTGTATACTGAACCTGAGAGATGTTACAAATCGGAAACAGATCGAAAGTATATTCAATTTGCGGGAGGATTCCATGAAAAAGAAAACCCTTGCGATACTGCTTTTATCAATGATTTTGCTGATCCTTATGTTTTCTTTTGCCGGCTGCTCTTCCGGCAGCCCGGACAATATGGAGGAAAGCGCGGGGGCGCAGGAGGAAGAAGCGCCTTCCTATGTTTATGTGCTGGAGGACATGACATGGAGTCTGGAGAATGAGGATAACGGCTATTATTCGAACTATGGCTGCTATGGGCATACGATTCTTCAGTTGCACACAATATATGGCGAGGAGGACACCACAGAGGAATTACTGATGATGGACCTGGACACCGGTTTTGTGGAGACCATTCCCTATGAGCGGGAGGACAATGCCTACATCAGAAACCTTTCCATGCGGCCTGACAGTCAGGATGGGGAAAATGAAACAGGGGGGGGAGGTTTGGCGGCGTCAGCCGCTGCTTTCGCTGTATTGGAAACCTCCTATGTAGATGACGATACTACATATGCTGTCCGTT
>JAJQGR010000157.1:0-601 GCA_021200345.1 Lachnospiraceae bacterium
GCTGTTATGACGGCTGGTATATCTGCACTTCACACCGCCGTGAATAATTCAGGATAATTATGGGAGAAGCTTTCGGATTAATGGAAATTTTAAAGAGGCGCTTATTTATTATAAGCAGGCAATAGATGAACTGTGCCTGCCGGAGGATAAGGCGCTGGCAGTTCCTGCGTATACCAATTATATTTTTACAATTTGCATGTCGGATTCGGTGGACTGGAGTGATGTGGAGAAAATGCTTAATGAGTTTCAGTCGCATTTAAACTGGAATGATCCGGAAGATCGTATAGAATATAATAATATTTTAATACAGGCCGCGAAGCAGGCAGGGAAAGAAAGCGTATGGAAAAGGGCAATCGAGGATGGATTTGATGAAATTTATGGGATGAATTTGACCGAAAGTCAACGGCTTATTTTTGAAACAACCTCCCTGCGCCTGGCGTATACGAGCGGAGTTAATTTTTTTCCGCCGCTGGAAGCAATCAGAAAAGATCTGAATCAATTTCAGAACCTTAAAATGCCTGAACGTTATTATGCAATGAAAGAGCTTCAGATTATGTTCAGACCGGAGTCGCCGGTATCAGCCCTGGCGGGAAAATATTAT
>JAJQGR010000157.1:611-4234 GCA_021200345.1 Lachnospiraceae bacterium
GGATTATTTCACACATCGGGCAAATGAGGATATTAAAAATTACCTTGCCACAGTACCTGCTGATGCTGTCTACCAGCGTTGTAATCTGCAGCGGGAGCTGGTCGACGTTATGCACTATTGCGGTGATTATTCATTTTCAGAATGCAAGGAGATTCTCTTGTCTGTGCGCAATTCTTATGAAAGCAACGGATTGATGATTCAGGCAATGAGGACAGCAATTTCCCTTGCTGACGAATGCTTCTGGGAAGGCAATCTGGATGAAGAACTGATGCCAAGGAATATGGATGATCTGAATGAGGCCATGGATTATGCCGATAAAATATTATCCACGGTTCTTTTACATCCTGACTGTGCGGACTGCTTTGCGCAAATGGCGTGGATGTCTCTACGCCTCCATCAATATGATCATTGTGTAAGGTATGTAAATCAGTTCAATAAATGCAATATCAAAGAAGCTCATTACGCACCGTGGTTTCAGTACAGTTTATGGGCTTCCCGGCTGATTTTAAGGGTGCGTGAGATTGAAAAATGCATCAACAGTATCAAAGAAAGTGCGGAAAAGCTTCAGGATCTTCCCGCAAATGCGCGGGAATGGCTGAAACGTTATCCAAATCCGGAGGATGATTACGACACGGTATTATTGTGGGGCAGTCTGCTTGGCTATGATCCGGTTTTTGTAAAGCAGAAATGCTGGATTGGTCAGGAAGTTGGCGGACAGGCAAAAATAAAAAATCATCATTGGCTTTGCATCCAGGAATTTGACCCGGCAAACAAAGTAACGCAAACGGTTTTAGAGCTTGATCTATTGTATCCGCAGATCAATCCCGGCCCACCGGAAAAAATCCTTTTTGTGGTGGGCATGCATCCTCTGGAAAGTGGACGTGATGTTGGCTTGCGGCAGGATCAGGAGAACTCTCATATAATAGTACAGAATGTTCTGAGAAGCACTAGAAAATTCCCAACGAAGGATAGGAATGGGAATACGACGATTCTGGAGCAGTTAAGGGCCTATATTACCAATGCCCTGGAACAACACTCCTGAAATAATCAAATAATCAAAATAATGCTTGACGTGCTGCCGCAAATCTGGTATTCTGGCATGGTGTCAAGCATTTTTACTTAACACTGACGAATCAAGCGAAAGCAGTGACGGGCAGAATTGAGAATGACGGGCGCCATAGCGCCGCGCACCGGAGGTGGTGGCTGTGTCATCGTTGGAGAAAGTGGTTGAGCAGGGACTTTTGTATGATTATTACGGGGAGCTTCTGACTGATCATCAGCGAAAGATTTATGAGGCGGCTGTGTTTGAGGATTTAAGCCTTGGCGAGCTGGCGGAGGAGACCGGGATCAGCCGGCAGGGCGTGTATGATTTATTGAAGCGCTGCGACGCAAAGCTGGAGCAGTACGAGTCAAGCCAGCATTTGCTGGAAAAGCATTCACGGCTGAGAGGCCTTGCCCAATCCATTGACGAGGAGGCCGGGAGGCTGGGGACCGCGGCAGCAGGCGGGAGTGTTTCAGCTCAGGCAGCAGATGGAACCGCAGAAGGGAGCATTGCAGCCCAGGCAGCAGACGGGAATCTGCTGCAGCAGTCTGTGGAGCGGCTGCAGCAGCTGGTTTTGCAGCTTTTGGAGGAGATTTGACAGATGGCTTTTGAGAGCTTAACAGAGAAATTGCAGAATGTATTTAAGAATCTCCGTTCCAAGGGCAAGCTGACGGAGGACGACGTCAGAGCGGCGCTGAAAGAGGTAAAGATGGCGTTGCTGGAGGCGGACGTCAACTTTAAGGTCGTCAAACAGTTTATCAAAACCGTGGAGGAGCGGGCCATCGGGCAGGATGTGATGAACGGATTGAATCCCGGCCAGATGGTGATTAAGATTGTCAATGAAGAGCTGATCAGTCTGATGGGCAGTGAGACCACGGAGATCAGGTTTGCGCCGGGGCAGCAGATTACCGTGATCATGATGGCGGGTCTTCAGGGCGCGGGCAAGACCACTACGGCGGCAAAGCTGGCGGGAAAGCTCCGCCAGAAAGGCAAAAAGCCCCTGCTTGTGGCCTGCGACGTCTATCGCCCGGCGGCCATTGAGCAGCTGCAGATCAACGGGGAAAAGATGGGCGTGGACGTCTTTGCCATGGGCACCGGTCATAAGCCGGTGGACATCGCGAAGGCAGCGTTGGAGCACGCGGGCAAAAACGGCCACAATCTGGTGATTTTAGATACCGCCGGCCGCCTGCATATTGATCAGGCGATGATGGAAGAGCTCATAGAGATCAAGGAGAATGTGACGGTACACCAGACGTTGCTGGTGGTGGACGCCATGACAGGTCAGGATGCGGTCAATGTGGCCAGTGAATTTGACCAGAAGGTGGGCGTGGACGGCATCATCCTTTCCAAGATGGACGGCGATACCCGCGGCGGCGCGGCCCTTTCGGTGAAGGCAGTCACCGGGAAGCCCATTCTTTATGTGGGCATGGGCGAAAAGCTGTCGGATCTGGAGCAGTTTTATCCGGACCGTATGGCCAGCCGGATCCTGGGGATGGGCGATGTGCTCTCTCTGATCGAGAAGGCCGGGGAAGCCATTGATATTGACGAAGCCAAAGAAAAAGACATGATGGGCCGCATGCAGAAAGGAAAGTTTGATTTCAACGACTACCTGGAGAGCATGAGGCAGATGCGCAACATGGGCGGCCTGTCCTCATTATTGGGGATGCTTCCCGGCATGGGCATCAAAGCCGGAGACTTGGAGAGCATGGTCGATGAAAAGCAGCTGGCGCGCACAGAGGCGATTGTTTATTCCATGACTCCTGAGGAGCGGCGCAATCCCAAGCTTCTTAATATCAGCAGGAAGCAGAGAATTGCAAAAGGCGCCGGAGTGGACATCGCGGTGGTCAATCGCTTCATCAAGCAGTTTGAGCAGTCTCAGAAGATGATGAAGCAGCTGGGTGGAGGCCGGCGCGGTATGGGCGGCCTGATGGGAGCCCTGGGCGGAGGACGCCGGAGGGGCAAATATTTTTGATCAATGGTTCAGTTTTTGCTGAATTATTAAATAAAACAACATTTCACATAATGGAGGAAGAACAATTATGGCAGTAAAAATCAGATTAACCAGACTGGGACAGAAGAAGAAGCCCCTTTACAGAATCATTGTGGCGGATTCCCGTTCCCCCAGAGACGGCAGATTCATCGAGGAGATCGGTACCTACGATCCCAACAAAAATCCCAGCGAGATCAAAATCAATGAGGAGCTGGCGAAAAAGTGGCTCAGCAATGGCGCTCAGCCTACGGATGTTGTCGCTAAACTGTTCAAGGTGGCCGGTATTGAGAAATAGAAATTCACATCCGGAGGTGGGTTATGAAAGAATTAGTTGAAATTATAGCAAAAGCACTGGTTGATCATCCGGATGAGGTTGTGGTGACTGAAGAGAGAAACGGCAATCAGGTGACAGTGGAGCTCCATGTGGCGCCTTCTGATATGGGGAAGGTCATTGGCAAACAGGGAAGGATTGCCAAAGCGATCCGCTCTGTAGTCAGTGCCGCGTCCAGTAAGGAGCGTCTATGTGTCGATGTGGAGATCGTATAACTATCTGGTCAGGGTCAGGAAAGGGCGGCTGTGTTTAGAAAGGCG
>JAJQGR010000155.1 GCA_021200345.1 Lachnospiraceae bacterium
GGACTGAATACACTGACGGATTTCAGACATGTGAGAAAGTATGTAGCGGAAAGCGGCGCTGAGGGAGATAAGAAAAACCGAAAAGGCAAAAGCGGCGAAGATCTCTACATTCATGTACCTGCGGGAACCGTCATCAAGGAAGCGGCCTCTGATCAGGTCATTGTGGATATGTCAGGAGATACAAAAGAATTCGTTCTTCTCAAGGGCGGCAGGGGAGGACGGGGCAACGCCCGTTATGCGACTCCCACCATGCAGGCACCCAAATATGCCCAGCCGGGCCAGCCGGCCCAGGAACTGGAACTGACGCTGGAGTTAAAGGTGATTGCCGATGTGGGGCTTGTGGGCTTTCCGAATGTAGGGAAATCCACTCTGATCAGCCGCGTATCCAACGCCAGGCCCAAAATCGCCAATTATCATTTTACCACATTACAGCCCAGCCTTGGCGTAGTAGATTTAGATGAGGGCAAGGGCTTTGTGATGGCCGATATTCCCGGCCTGATCGAAGGCGCCAGTGAGGGAGTAGGCCTGGGGCATGAATTTCTGCGCCATGTGGAGCGCACCAAGGTATTGATTCATGTGGTGGACGCCGCCGGCAGCGAAGGCAGAGACCCGGTGCAGGATATTTACGCCATCAACAAGGAACTGGAGAAATACAATTCCCTTCTATCCACCAGACCGCAGATTATAGCAGCCAATAAGCTGGATCTTCTTTATGACAGCGCCGATCAGGCTGTAGAGCGCCTGAGAGCCGAATTTGAGCCCCAGGGTTATCGGGTGATGCCTGTTTCAGCCGCTACCGGAGAAGGCATCAGAGAGCTGTTATATCAGGTTTGGGACATGCTTTCAAATCTGGATGATCAGCCCGTGATCTTCCGGCAGGAATATTTTCCACAGGAGAATGCTGCACTTGCGGACGAGCCCTTTACGGTGGAATATGATGATAAGGAAGAGGCTTATGTTGTAGAAGGCCCCAGTATTGAGAAAATGCTGGGTTATACCAATTTGGAAAGTGAGAAAGGCTTCCTGTTTTTCCAGGATTTTCTGAAAGACAGAGGAGTGCTTGACAGGCTGGAGGAATTGGGAATCCAGGACGGCGACACCGTAAAAATCTATGATTTTGCGTTTGATTATTATAAAAATTAGGAGTGACCAATGACAAGCAAACAGCGCGCGTATCTGATGCATCTGGCCAGTGATCTGGACCCCATATTCCAGGTGGGAAAAGCTTCCGTGACACCGGAGTTTGTGGAAGCTGTCAGTGAGGCATTCAACAAAAGGGAACTGATTAAGATCAGTGTACTGAATAATTGCATGGATGACCCCAGGGAACTGGCCTATACTGTTGCGGGCCGGACCCGCTCTCAGGTTGTACAGGTCATCGGCAAAAAGTTTATTTTATACAAGGAAAATAAAGACAATAAAAAGATCATGCTGCCTCTGTAATACCAACGGGGCAAGGAGTAAATTTCATGGCAAAAATTGGCCTGATGGGCGGTACATTTAATCCTGTGCATAATGCGCACCTGGCATTGGCCAATGCCGCCTATGCCTATTGCGGACTGGATCAGGTATGGTTTATGCCAAACGGCATTCCTTATCTGAAAAAGGATCTATCCATCCCGGATCCCGCAGTTCGTTCCGATATGGTGAAGCTGGCGATAAAAGATGTGCCGTATTTTTCTTTCTGCGACGCGGAGGTGCGACGGAGAGGCAATACCTATACGGCAGAAACGCTCAAAGAGCTGAAATCTCTTCATCCTGAAGATGAATTTTATTTTCTCATGGGCGCGGATTCCGCTTTTTATTTCCCTCACTGGTATCAGCCGGGGCAAATTGCTAAGCTTTGTACTCTAGGAATAGTCAATCGAAATCCACTGGACAAAGAACGCCTGCTGGAGCAGATTCGCCTGCTGGAAACAGAATTTTGCGCCAGGATCGTGCTGATCCCGTTTTCCGAACTGCCGGATGTCTCCTCCAGCCGGATCAGAGAGCTGGTCCATCAAAATCAGCCGATCACCGATTTTGTACCGGTACCGGTTGCCGAATATATACAAAAGAACAGGCTTTACACTGAGTCATTTTAAATAACGAATAAAATGACCGCGATCATAAAGCTGGAAAATGGGGAGAGCAGAATGGACTTAAAAAAGCTCAGAAAAAAAATGAGAAAAGTACAGGATGAACCCCGGTACGAGCATACGCTCAGTGTGGCGTATACGGCGGCCAATCTGGCCGCTGTGCACGGTGGGAGTGTGGACAAGGCTCTGCGGGCAGGAATGCTGCATGACTGTGCCAAATGTCTGCCGGATAACGAAAAGCTGGAACTGAGCAAAAAATATCATCTGAAAGTTTCGGATGTAGAGCGCAGGAATCCTTCTCTTCTTCATGCCGAGCTTGGCGCTTATCTTGCAAAGGATCTCTATGAGGAGACTGATAAGGATGTGCTGAACGCAATCAGCAGTCATACTACCGGCAGACCGGATATGAGCCTTTTGGAAAAGATTATTTTTGTGGCAGATTATATTGAGCCAGGCAGAACAAAGGCGGCAAACCTGCGCCAGATCAGAAAACTGGCTTATGAGGATATTGATCGCGCCGTAATCAGAATTCTTCAGGACACACTGGAATATTTAACAAAAACGAAATCAGATATTCATCCGGGAACACAGCGGACACTGGAACATTATCTGAAGCAGGAAAGGAGAAATGATGGAAGCGAAAGAAATTGCAAAACTGGCCATTGAAGCGCTCTCTGATAAAAAGGGAGAGGAAATCCGGATCATAGACATCAGTAAGGTATCTGTCATTGCGGATTATTTTATCATCGCCAGCGGTTCCAACCATAATCAGGTGCAGGCTCTCTGTGACAGTGTACAGGAAAAGCTGGGTAAGACCGGCATTTTTGTAAAACAGGTGGAGGGATACGATACCGCCAACTGGATTTTGATGGATTTCAGAGATGTCATTGTACATGTGTTTGATAAGGAAAACAGGCTCTTTTATGACCTGGAGCGTATCTGGAAAGATGGAACAATACTGGATGCGGCCGACTTTCAGTAATTTCCGGCATTTGTAGTAACGAAAAGAATTCAAAAAAGGACAGGAGATGAATGACTCAAATCATACATCGCCTGCCTTTTTGTATATAAGCTATATTTTTCTCTTTCCGGAATGCGGATGAGAAAAGATAGGATACCTACTCCTGGTTTCCCAGATGAGAATAGAAAGAAATGAGATAAAGGCCGCAAATACCCACAATCGCATAAATGATTCTGGACAGCCAGCTCATATCGCCAAAGAGAAAAGCAACCAGGTCAAATCTGAAAAAACCGATCAGTCCCCAGTTGACTGCGCCGATAATCGCGATTGTAAGAGCGGTTGCGTCAAGTGCTTTGTTTCCCATAAAATATTACCTCCTTTTGACTTTAATATCTCCAGCAGGTAATATTTTATACATGCGCTCAATTACAAAAACGGAAAACGCCGAATACCTTTCCTAAAATGCGGCAATCCTCCATAATAATCGGTTCCATGGTATCGTTCTCCGGCTGCAGGCGGATATGACCGTTTTCTTTGTAAAATGTCTTGACAGTGGCAGAATCATCGATCAGTGCCACCACAATATCCCCGTTTCTGGCTTCCCGGCAGCAATGCACAAAAATCTGATCCCCGTTAAAAATGCCGGCATTGATCATGGAATCACCACGAACCTTTAACGCAAAGGATTCGCCGTGAGGTATGAATTCCGCGGGAATTGGAAAATATCCCTCAATATTCTGTTCGGCAAGAATTGGCGTGCCGGCCGCCACATTACCGATCAGGGGCACATTGACCATTTCTGTGCGCAGCATCTGGAAGCTGTCATCACAGATTTCAATCGCTCTTGGCTTGGACGGATCCTTGCGGATATAACCTTTTCTTTCCAGGGTTTCCAGATGGGAATGCACGGATGATGTAGACTTAAGACCGACAGCGTCACAGATCTCCCGAACAGCCGGTGGATACCCCTTTTTCAAAATACAGTCCTTTAAATATTCCAGGATTTCCTGCTGCTTCGCCGACAGTCCATCATAACTCATCATTCTTCCTCCCGTGTATCTTGTTGTTTTAAACATGGTAACACATCCATTCGAAAAAAGCAAACATATATTCCGCTGAAGTGAAAAGTTAACTTCCACTTTGAAAGACAGCTTCAAAAAAGTTGCAT
>JAJQGR010000270.1 GCA_021200345.1 Lachnospiraceae bacterium
GCATATGACAGCAGAACGCAAAAAGTGACAATTCCAAATCTGGAGGTGGTGGGAGCCTTTGGAGACGCAGTCAGTGGGACTGGTTGGGAGTATGTGGCGGCAGCGATACAGGATTCTGACAATCTCTTAGAAGCAACAATACAGGGAAATAATGAAAAGGTAGCCGCTGCCCTGGAAAGAGCCCACGAAAGCATTGCTTCCGTTTTGGAATACAATAATGAAGCTTCTCTGAGCGCCGCGGTTATCCTTGCTTATTATACGGCTCGGCGGCAGTATGAGATTGTTCACGAACTACCGGCGGGGAAAGGCTTCGCGGACCTGGCGTTTCTTCCAAGAAGAAACACTGATTATCCGGCAATGGTCGTGGAATTAAAATACGATAAAGATGCGGACACGGCAATGAGACAAATAAAAGAACGGCGCTATGATGGTCAACTGAGGCGGTATTTTGGGAATCTGTTGCTGGTGGGCATCAACTACGATAGAGAAACAAAGAAACATACCTGTGTGATAGAGAGAGCCTGAAGACCAATTGACATGTTTTTGCTGAGTTGTTCGATATAAATCTTTTGATTGAAAGTATCAGGCACTATTAACAGAGGGGAGCAGATTTATGATTGCGCAAGATAAACCAATTATAACAGCGTCAGATGATATATTAAAGAGGGATTCCTTCGCTGAGAATCTCGCAAAGGTGCTGATGGACAATTCTTTCCCTGATGCGTTCGCAATAGGACTATATGGCAAGTGGGGAAGTGGCAAAACGTCTCTGATGAATATGATTATTGAGAAAGTTGAGAATAGTGAGAAAGATGAGAAGGAGAATGCTTCTGTTGTTGTTTTGCGCTTTAACCCATGGATGTGTACAGATGCGAAGCAGCTGACATCTCAATTCCTTACACAGATGTCATCGGCAATTGGGGGAATAGAAAAAGGAACATCAGATAAAATATGTGAGTTATTGGATCAGTATGGAGATGCGCTGAGTGCAACGAGTCTGATTCCGGTTGCGGGAACAGCGATTGCAGCCGTTGGAGAAGCTGTTACACAGGGAGCCAGATCTAAAAACGAAAAGAAGCGGCAGGATCTTCAGGAACTGAAGAAGAAAATATCGGATAAACTGAAGAAGGATAGAATAAAGATCATTGCGGCAATCGATGATATTGACCGGCTCTCCGAAGAGGAAATTGTGGCAGTATTTCAGCTTGTAAAGGCTCTGGGAGATTTCCCGCATATGATCTATCTGTTGGCTTTTGACTATGATGTTGTCGTTCGTGCACTTGGAAAGGTCCAACAGGGAGATGGCAGGGAATATCTGGAAAAAATCATTCAGGTACCGATTGAGGTCCCGCAGGCTGACACTGCCAAAATACAGGATGCTTTCCTGCAAAAATTGAATGAAACAATTGCGGATTATCCGGATGATAGATTTGACAGAAGCGCATGGTCTGTAGCGTTTCATTATGGATTGCGCTTCTATATGCAGTCCATGCGTGACATCATACGGTATATAAATGTACTGTCAATCAAATATGAACTTTTAAAGGGAGAGACAGACCTTGCTGATCTGCTGGCACTGACAGGGCTGCAGGTATTTGAGCCGATATTGTACCAAAGACTTCATGATTATAAAGAATCTTTGTGTGGTGATGCGGATAACTATGCCTATGCAAACTCAAAACGCCGGAAAGATATGACCAGGAGTACGATTGATACCCTTTTTTCTGATGAAACACTACTGAAAAATGTCATGGCCGCAAAAAATCTGCTGGGGATGCTGTTTCCACGCACACAATCCGTTATGGATGTCTCCTATGCCGTAGCCAGAATATATGATCACAGGCAATCTCTGGTTAAGCATAATATTGCCAATTTAGACTGTTTTGACAGGTATTTTTCCCTGTCTCTGGAAGATGGGGCAATTCCCACATTCGAGGTAAGTCGCTTTATTCACGATGCGAATGATGATGAGATGTGCGAAAAACTGGAACATTGGTATCAGGAAGGAAAGATTATAAGGTTTCTGGAAGAATTGGAAGCATATGCCAATATGGAGCGGTCTCTGAGCATTCCTCAAAACAGAATGGGTACGATTGTATTTATTCTCGCGTTGTGCTGGCATAAATTCGATGTCCCGGATGATGCAGGCCTGTTCGCAGTTCCGTTTCGGTGGAGACTTTTGTTTTGCGTCGATCCACTTCTGCGAGGTATGAATCAGCTGGGTGATCATCAGGCTGAGAGTGTACTTCATGATATATTTAATGATACTCGCGTACATCCTTCAACATTGGCGTTATTACTGCATGATTTTGAACTTCAGAATGGACGTTTCACCGAGAAACAATCCGATGGCGGAAGAAAACCGGTGGTTTCTCTGGAATACCTCCAGAAACTGGAAAGTGAATTCATAGACCATGCCATGCGGGAATTGGAGCACGAGAATATATTGTTACAGGAAGAGAGACTGGATTATCTGTGGATGCTGGAACTTCTGCAGCCGGAAAAAACCAGAGAAATAAAGAGAGGTCTTGTAAAAGATGATAAATCTCTTGTGAGTGTGATTAGAAAGCACATCATTCATAATGCTATGACTGGAGCAGTAAGACTCCCGGACAGGACGTGGACGGTAAAGCTGAAAGCACTTGGTGAATTTGTCGATTGTGAAAAGGCTTATCAAAGCGCATACCAATTTCTGCTGAATCAAACTGTCATGCTTTCAGAGAATGAGAAAATGGATATTGCTGCTTTTTTATGTGTGTATGAAAGAAAAAACGAGTGGGACAAAGAAGGAACAGGATGTGTTTACGAAGAGGATGTCAGGGAGAAGCTGAAGTCTATGGGGCTGGAAAGAACCTGAAGAGATTTATAGCCACGGTTACAACGAAAAAGAAGAGGAACGTATCACATGAAAAAGAAAAACTTACCCCTGGGGGTTGATGATTTCAGAGAGATCCGCAAGGCGGACAGATATTTTGTAGATAAATCCATGATGGTAGAAGAGTTCCTTTCGGGCGGTGATAAGGTGGCACTGATCACCCGTCCCAGGCGCTTTGGGAAAACGTTGAATATGACAATGTTGCGGGATTTCTTTGATATTACACAGGACAGCCGGGAGCTTTTTGAAGGGCTTATGATTATGGACACGGAGTACGCGGGGCAGATCAATTCCCGCCCGGTGATCTATTTCACCCTGAAGGATTGTAACGCGCAGACACCCCAGGAGCTGGCGGCAGCGCTGTGCAATGCGCTGCTTACAGAGTATGGCAGATATTATGGCATTGCAAAGAATGCCTCACCGCAGCTGACTATTTTTCCTAAATTTGAAAGTATCTATCATAAGATCTATGATGGAACGGCAACGCTTACAGAGCTTTCAACGAGCATTTCGCTGCTGGAACAGGTGGCGTCCGAGCTGTATCAGAAACCAGTGATTCTGCTCTGGGATGAGTATGACACGCCGATCATGAGCAGTCACCAGTACCAATATCATGACCAGATTTCAGCTTTTATCGCCAATTTTTACGGCAGTGCCCTCAAGGGGCAGCAGTATCTGGAGAAAGCGCTGCTGACAGGGATCCAGAGAGTAGCCAAGGAGAGCATCTTTTCCAAGCTGAATAATGTGATTGTTTATACAACGCTTGACAGGGAATACGCGGCGTATTTTGGCTTTACCACCCAGGAGACCAGTAAGATCCTGGAATACTACGGTTACACCCTGGATGAAAGCGTACAGAGGATGTATGATGGCTACCATATCGGAGGCAGGGAAATCTATAACCCCTGGTCGATTTTAAATTATTGCAAAAACGGGGAGCTGCGTCCCTACTGGGTAAATACCTCCAGCAACAGTCTGATCCGCGAGAATTTAAAGACCGCAGATGAAACCTTTCGGCAGGATTTTGAAACCCTGGTGCAGTATGGAGAGGTGGAGGTGGCGCTGAACCTGGAAACCTCTTATGAGGAACTGCAGAATAATGCCACCCTCTGGGGCCTTTTCATCAATGCGGGCTATCTGACCGTTAAGGAGAAGACGGGTTACGAACTGTATATCATCCGCTTCGTGAATATGGAGGTAAAGGACGAGTTTAAAAACATAGTAACGGATCGGGCAGTTTGAGAATCCCTACCATATGCTGACTCTTGGTATGATGATTTCCCTGGAT
>JAJQGR010000055.1 GCA_021200345.1 Lachnospiraceae bacterium
CGAAAGCGGAATTTGAGCTTTGCCACTGCGGCCAGTTTGCAATGGTGGAAAAAGGCGATTACGCCATAGGGCCGGTATCTTATGTACGGGAGGACGGGACTGAAGTTCGGGCCATGGATGAGGCAATGATGGATGACATTGCCGATAAGTTCGCGAAGTCAGCGCTGGATGCGAAGGAATACGGCTTTGACAGTGTTTTACTTCATTTTGGACATGGCTGGCTTCCGGCGGAATTTCTCTCGCCCTACTTTAATAAACGGACAGACGAATATGGCGGCAGCTTTGAAAACCGGATCAAGTTTCCTACTATGATTGTGGACAGAGTGCGCAAGGCTGTGGGCCCGGATTACATGCTGGATATGCGTATCAGCGGGGATGAGCATATAGAAGGAGGCATGGGAATAGAAGAAGTCGCAGCGTTTATTAAAAGTATTGAGGATAAAATTGATATGGTTCACATTTCCTGCGGAGTGGAAGTGAATAATCATACCAAAATTTACATGTCGCCGACAGCTTATGCCCCACACATGATCAATGTGGATCTGGCAAAATATGTGAAGGAACGGGTGAAAATACCGGTTGCCGTTGTTGGCGGAATCATGACGCCGGAGGAGGCAGAAGATATTCTGGAACGGGGCTGCGCGGATGCCATCGTGGTGGGGCGTCAGCTGATTGCGGATCCATGGTGGGTAAAGAAAGCCTGGGAAGGAAGAAGCGAGGATATTGTTCCCTGTATCCGTTGTATGAACTGCTATAATCCTTATCAGTACCGTACAGAAGAAGAAAAGAGAAGTCACGTGGGGATGAATTCTGTTCCATGCTGCTCGGTGAACCCCCGTTATCTTCATGAAGACAGGGTGCCGAATGAGCTTCCGCCTGCCGAAGTGAAAAAGAAGGTAGTTGTAGTCGGAGGCGGCCCTGCGGGAATGAAAGCGGCCATAACTGCGGCGCATCGCGGGCATCAGGTCACACTGCTGGAAAAAGAACCTGTTTTGGGCGGACAGCTGATATGTTCAGAATATGATGCCAGCAAGCAGGATCTGAAACGCCTGAAAAATTATCTGATCACGCAAACAAAGAAAGTAGGCGTTGATGTAGAATTAAACACAAAGGCGACTCCAGAAATGATACGGGAAATGGAAGCCGACAGCGTCATTCTGGCGCTGGGGGCGTATCCGGTCCAGTTCCCGATCAAGGGAATGGAGAATGTCCGGATTTTTACTTCCATTGAGGCATATAAAAATCTGGATAAGGTGGGAGAAAATGTCGTTATCATAGGCGGCGGATCCATTGGATGTGAACTGGGAGTGGATTTGGCCAGGATGGAAAAAAATGTAACCATTCTTGAACTGGGACCGGTTCTGAACCGTACATTGAATGACATTATGAAAACAGCACTGAAGACAGAGATGGATAAATGCGCAACGCTGCGGACGTTTATTAATACCAGCTGTGCGGAAATCCGGGAGAAGGCTGTGCTGGCCCGAAGCAAGTCCGGGGAGGAATTTGAGGTATTGGCGGATACAGTGATTTTTGCGGCCGGAATGCGTTCCAGACTGGAGGAAGCACTGGAATTCTATGGAATTGTGCAGGATACCAATATTATTGGTGACGCAAACCGTGTAGGGACTGTGTGGAACGCGACGGAGGATGGTTACTATATCAGTGCGAACCTGTGAAAGAAGTTCATAAATGAAACAGGAAGTACCGGACGGCGATGCCGGGGAACTGAAAGCCTGAGAATACGGAAGTTTCGTATTCCCGGGCTTTTTTTGCGAAATGATTTCTAATTTCTTGACAGTCCGGGATAATTTTTACATAATGAGGACAAAGTACGCTGGTAGAACAAAACAGGGCCTGAAGCAACGGAAGGAGAAAGCCATGATTCACATTGCCATCGTGGAGGATGAACAGAATTACGTGACGCAGTTTACGGAATATCTGCGCCGGTATGAGAAAGAGAGCGGGAACCGGCTGAATATCTCCGTCTTCCGGGACGGGGAGCATATTCTGAATAATTACAGAGCGGTGTATGATATCATTCTGATGGATATCCAGATGCGGCTGATGGATGGGATGACAGCAGCGGAGAAGATCCGGGAGCAGGACCAGGACGTGGTGATTATTTTTATTACCAACATGGCGCAGTACGCCATCCGGGGATACGCGGTGGACGCGCTGGATTATGTGCTTAAGCCGGTGAATTATTTTGCGTTCTCCCAGCGCCTGGACCGGGCCATTGGCAGAATGAAAAAGAAAGAGCAGTATTTCCTGGTCATTTCCACCAGAGAGGGCAGCAGGAAGGTGGCGGCATCCCGGGTTTCTTATGTGGAGAGCCAGGGGCATACGTTGATTTATCATACTAAGGATGGAAATCTGAGCGCCACGGGAACCATGAAGGAAGTGGAGGAATCGCTGCGGGAGCATGGTTTTTCCAGATGCAATAAGGGCTATCTGGTAAATCTGGAATATGTGGAGGCCATCCGGAACGGCGCCGCAGTGGTGGCTGGCGAGGAGCTGGTCATCAGCCGGGGCAGGAAGAGTGAATTTATGGAGGATCTGACCAATCATATCGGGGACTTCAGTCAGTGAAGGAAAAGCGGGTTTATTGATTAGGAAACGACAGGAGAAAGCTGAGTATGAGCAATGTACTTCCCACAATTCCAAGATTTTATACCGCTATCGCCCAATGGGCGGGCTGCGTGCTTTATCTGCTGGTATATCATAAGCAGAGAAAGGGAACGCTGAGTCGCTTTATTATCATCGCCGCAACTGCATTGACTGGCTTAAGTCTGGAACTGATACTGACCGGGAACTGGAACGGCGCGCCATGGATTTTGGCAATGATCGGTTCGGCAGGCCTGATGTATCTTTTTATGCTGCTGTGCATGGACACATCCTGGCTGACGGTGGGTTATTGCTTTGTCCGGGCCTTTGTGCTGTTGGAGCTGGCGGCATCGCTGGAATGGCAGCTGTATTATTATTTTGTCAGCAGCGGTATGGAGACCGGCGTGCTTGTGGAGTTTGGCTTTATGCTGGTGGTTTATGGGGCGGTTTTTGTCTGTATGTTTCTGTTGGAGAGAGGGGCGGCGGAGGATGGGAAATGCGAGACTGTGCAGGGCAGGGAATTCGTGACGGCGCTTAGTATTGGAGTGCTGGTTTTTGTGATCAGTAATCTAAGCTTTCTGACGCTGGACACGCCTTTTTCCGGTTCTGTGGAGCTGGATATCTACAATATCCGCACCTTTGTGGATCTGGGCGGGGTGGCCGTCCTGTTTGCCTATCACATGCAGCTGCGGGAGCAGTCCGCCAAGTATGAGGTAAATGTAATACAGAACATTCTGGAGACCCAGTATGTCCAGTATAAGCAGAGCAGGGAGAGCATCGAGCTGGTCAACCGCAAATATCATGATTTGAAGCACCAGATCGCGGCGCTTCGGGCGGAACCGGACGCGGCAGTGCGGGAGGCTTTCCTTGACGCCATGGAGGAGGATATCCGCTCCTATGAGGCGCAGAATAAAACCGGAAACTCGGTGCTGGACACGGTACTGACCAGCAAGAGCCTGTACTGCCAGAAGCACCAGATTGTGCTGACCACGGTGGCGGATGGAACGCTTCTGAACTTTATGGATGCCATGGATATCTGTACGATTTTTGGAAACGCCCTGGATAACGCCATTGAGGCGGCGTTAGAGCTTGAGGATAAGGAAAAAAGGCTGATTCATCTGACTCTGGCTGCTCAGAAGGGCTTTGTGCTGCTCCGGGTGGAGAATTATTTTGAAGGAAAATTAAAGTTTGAAGGCGGCATGCCCGTCAGCACTAAGGGGGACGACCGTTTTCATGGCTACGGGGTGAAAAGTATCCGGTATTCTGTGGAGAAATACGGCGGCACGGTCAGTATCTCCACAGAAAAGAACTGGTTTGATCTGAAAGTGCTGATACCGGCGTAAGAAGGAAAAAATGAGGCCACACGATGTGGCCTCTAAGGGTTCATCATATTTTCAGTATCCATTCCGCCATATAGAATACGAATATGGTTTACCTGATTTTCTACGGTATCCGGAGACATAAGTTCATAAGCAATGTAGCAATAAATATTTTCTAAGGAAACGCTGATTAAATCAACATTTTAGCTACCCATCACCCACCATCTATAG
>JAJQGR010000298.1:0-2988 GCA_021200345.1 Lachnospiraceae bacterium
ATCCGCTGGATTTCGTGCTCTGGAAGCCCAAAAAGGAGGGCGAGCCCTACTGGGAATCTCCCTGGTGTGAGGGACGTCCGGGATGGCACATTGAGTGCTCTGTCATGAGCAAAAAGTATCTGGGGGAGCAAATTGACATCCATGCGGGAGGCGAGGATCTGATTTTTCCCCACCATGAAAACGAGATCGCCCAGTCGGAAGCCTGCAATGGCAAAGAATTTGCCCGTTACTGGATGCACAATGGCTTTTTAAACATTGACAATAAGAAAATGAGCAAGTCCGAGGGAAATTTCTTTACGGTTCGCGAGGTGGGAGAGCAGTATGATCTTCAGGTGCTTCGCTTCTTCATGCTTTCCGCTCATTACAGAAGTCCGCTGAATTTTTCCAGGGAGCTGATGGAAGCGGCCAAAAACGGACTGGAGCGCATCTGCACCTGCGCTCAGAATTTAAAATATCTTTCGGACAATCATAAGACCCGGGAGATGACAGACAAAGAGAAAGAGAATCTGACAAAGGCGCAGGAGTATGTGGGCAAGTTTAACGACGCCATGGATGACGACTGCAATACGGCTGACGCTCTTTCCGTCATTTTTGAACTGGTTAAATTTGCCAACAGCACGGCCGGGGAAGCTTCCTCCCAGGCATATGCGCAGGCGCTTCTTGAGATTCTGCTGACGCTGACGGATGTGTGCGGCCTGATTGTGTTAAAAGAGGAAGAGCTGCTGGACAGTGATATTGAGGAAAAGATCGCTCAAAGACAGGCTGCCAGAAAAGCAAAGGACTTTGCAAAAGCGGACGCGATCCGCAAAGAGCTGGCGGATCAGGGCATCATCCTGGAGGATACCAGAGAGGGCGTAAAGTGGAGACGGGCATAGAGGGGCGGCTGGATGCTGCCGCGGAAAATTCGCCTTTAAAGCGGCTGGACTTTCCGACCATTATGGGGGAGTTTTCTCTGGAATGTCCTGATGCCGGAAGCTATTCCTCCCTTGCTTTAGCTTATATCGGCGACTGTGTCTATGACCTGGTGATCCGCACTCTGGTGGTGGGACAAAATCATACCAGCGTCAACGATCTTCATCATAAGACCATCCGTTTCGTGAAAGCGGAGAGTCAGGCCGCTGTGGCGGATATGCTGGCGGCGTACCTGACCCGGGAGGAAGCGGATGTTTATCGCAGGGCGCGCAACGCCAAATCCAATACCAAAGCCAAAAACGCTTCCATTGTGGCCTATCGCAAGGCCACTGGGCTGGAGGCGGTGATCGGCTATCTATATATTCAAAATAAAACTGACAGAATTTTGGAGCTGATGACTCTGGGGCTGAAAGCAGCCGAAGACAAAGAAAGCGGACAAAATACATTTTAAGGGAAAATATGGAACAGAAGGAATTTACCATTGAGGGCAGGAATGCGGTGATAGAGGCCCTGCGGGGCGGGAAGCCCATTGACAGGCTGTTTATTCTGGACGGGTGCCAGGACGGTCCTGTTTCCACGATTAAGAGGGAAGCCCGCAAAAAGGATATACTGATCAAGTATGTTGCAAAGGAGCGCCTGGATCAGCTTTCCCAAACCGGAAAGCATCAGGGGGTGATCGCTTACGCCGCTGCCTACGAGTACGCCCGGATGGAGGATATTTTCGCTCTGGCGGAGAAAAAAGGCGAGCAGCCTTTTGTCATTTTGCTGGACAATCTGGAGGATCCTCACAATCTGGGAGCCATTCTGCGCACCGCCAATCTGGCCGGCGCTCATGGAGTCATTATCCCCAAAAACAGGGCGGTGGGACTGACCGCCTCGGTGGCCCGGGTTTCCGCCGGCGCAATCAATTATACACCGGTGGTGAAGGTAACCAATCTGGCCCAGACCATTGAGGAGCTGAAAAAGAAAGGGCTGTGGTTTGTCTGCGCGGATATGGGAGGAACGCTCATGTATGACCTGGATCTGACAGGTCCCATTGGGCTGGTCATTGGAAATGAGGGAGAAGGGGTCGGACGTCTGGTGCGGGAGCACTGCGATATGACGGCCGCCATTCCCATGAAAGGAGACATCGATTCACTGAATGCCTCTGTGGCGGCGGGAGTGCTTTCCTATGAGATCGTGCGCCAGAGACTTTTGGGTAAATAAGGCATGTGGGAAAACTACCGGAAACTGTCGGATGAGGAGCTGATTGAAAAATACAGGGGGGGAGACCCCCAGGTAGCCGACTTTTTGATGAATAAATATAAAAACATGGTGAGAAGCCAGGCGGAAGATCTCTATATGCCGGGGGCGGATACGGAGGATCTGCTTCAGGAGGGCATGATTGGCCTGTTTAAGGCGGTTCGGGATTATCGCCCCGGGCAGGGAGCCGCGTTTTTTACGTTTGCGTATCTTTGTGTTTCCCGCCAGATGCTGGCGGCAGTGAAAGCGTCGGGGCGCCAGAAGCATGCTCCCCTGAACAATTATGTCTCACTGACGTCTTCGGAGGAAACCACGGCTTCAGGCGAAGGGACGGAGCGGATTCTGGCAGGGGAAGCGAAGGAGAATCCCGAGCAGCTTTTGCTGGAAAGGGAGAATCAGGAGCAGCTGGAGGCAGAGCTGAAGCAAAAGCTCAGCGTCATGGAAAAGCAGGTGCTGGATCTTTTCATGGCGGGGATGTCTCAGAAAGAAATTGCTCAAAAGCTCGGCCTGAAAGAAAAGTCGGTAGACAATGCGCTACGGCGGGTGCGTACCAAATTGCGCGGCAGCCTGTTGCATCTCACAAAGAGAGGATAGTTTATGAATTACAGCAAGAAAGGACTGAAAAAGAATCAGAAGGCCCTGAACTCCAGGGCCCCGAAGAATGTTCACAAACTGATTATTTCCCTTGCCGGGATCATCTGCGTCTGTGCGCTGGGAGGTGTCATTGTGGGAGCATCCGCGGTCATTGGTATTTTTGACGCCTGTATCGATACGGCGCCGGAGGTCAGCGCATCGGATATTGTGGCAAGCGGTCAGTCCAGTTTTGTTTATGAC
>JAJQGR010000298.1:2998-4154 GCA_021200345.1 Lachnospiraceae bacterium
GATCTGCAGCACGCCTTTGTGGCCATTGAGGACAGCCGTTTCTATGAGCATAACGGCATCGATGTGATTGGCATCATCCGCGCGGCGGTCAGCGGTGTCCGGAACGGCTTTAATTTTACATCCGGAGCCAGCACCATTACTCAGCAGCTGATCAAGAACACGGTGTTTGAGGATTTTGTCAACGAGTCCACACAGGAGAGTATCACGCGAAAAATTCAGGAGTGGTATCTGGCCATTCAGCTCTCCAATGAACTTTCCAAGGATGAAGTTTTGATCCGGTATCTGAATACCATCAATCTGGGGCAGAACTGCCTGGGAGTCCAGTCGGCGTCGCTTCGTTACTTTAATAAAGATGTATCAGAGCTGACATTGTCGGAGTGCGCGGTCATTGCCGCGATCACCAAGAGCCCGGAGGGCTACAATCCCATCAAAAATCCGGAGGCCAACGCGGAGCGGAGGGAAGCGGTGCTGGACGCCATGCTGGAGGAGGGGTATATTACCCAGGCGGAATATGACGAAGCCATGGCGGATGACCCCTATTCCAGAATTCAGGAGGTCAATGAGATTTACACATCCGACGATGATGTGACTACCTATTTTGTGGACGCGGTGACGGATCAGGTCTATGATGATCTGATAGAGGCGGGTTATACGGAGTCCCAGGCTTATTCCCTGCTCTACAGCGGCGGCATTACCATCAACTCCACCATGGATCCTGACATTCAGGCGATTGTGGATGAGGTGGTTTTAGATGAGAGCAATTATCCCAGAACCTATTATCAGCTGGAGTACGCGCTCAGCGTGACCAGAGCCAACGGCGATGTGGAGCATTTCAGCACGGAGATGATGGAAAGCTATCTGGAAGAAATCAGCTACAGCGCCAACAGCTATGACACCCGCTCCTCCATGCTGTTTACCAGCGAGGAGGCGGCTCAGGAGGCCATCGATCTGTACCAGGAGTATGTGCTGGAGGAGGGGGATGAGGTCTTAGCCGAATCCATTACTTTGACTCTGGAGCCTCAGACCTCGGTCTGCATCATTGATCAGAGCACCGGCTATGTGGTGGCTTTGCGCGGCGGCCGCGGGGAGAAGACGGTCAGCAAGGCGTTCAACCGGGCCACGGAGGCGACCAGGCAGCCAGGCTCCTGCTTTAAGG
>JAJQGR010000266.1 GCA_021200345.1 Lachnospiraceae bacterium
GGATAGGATTCTCCCTGATTATCGTCAAAGCGACGGGTTTCCTGTACCACCTTTTTGCCGGATTCTATCAGATCGATCTGGCGTTCTCTCTCGCAGGCAATGGCATGGGAGATGGCACGGAAGGAATTCAGATTTTTCATCTCTGTGCGGGTGCCGTATTCGGAGGCGCCCGCCTCTCTGACAGACAGATTCACGTCCGCCCGCATGCTGCCCTCCTGAAGCTTGCAGTCGCTGACTCCCAGATACTGAATCAGCATCCTGAGCTTTTCCAGGTAGGCTATGACCTCCTCGGCGGAGCGCATGTCCGGCTCTGACACAATTTCAATCAGCGGCACACCGGAACGATTATAATCCACCAGCGTCCGGTCCGCCCAGTCATCGTGGATCAGCTTGCCCGCGTCCTCCTCCATGTGGATCTCATGAATTCCCACATTCTTTTTTCCCTCTTTGGTCTCAATTTCCACATAGCCGTTCCTGCATATGGGAAGATAGAGCTGGGAAATCTGGTAATTCTGGGGATTGTCCGGATAAAAATAATTTTTCCGGTCAAATTTACAGTACCGGGTGATGTGACAGTTGGTGGCAAGCCCCACCGCCACCGCGTATTCCAGTACCTTTTTATTTAATACCGGAAGGCTTCCCGGCATTCCCGTGCAGACCGGGCAGGTATGGGTATTGGGAGCGCCTCCGAAAGCGGTGGAACAGCCGCAGAAAATCTTGGTCTTCGTGGCAAGCTCCACATGAACCTCCAGACCAATCACGGTTTCATACTGTTTTGCCATGGTCAGGCCTCCTTCCCGGCATTTTTTACTGCCTGCTCATAAGTGTATGCCGCCCGAAGCAGCTTTTTCTCTGAGAAGCAGTCGCCAATCAGCTGCAAGCCAATGGGCAGTCCCTGATCGTCCCTGCCGCAGGGCAGGCTGATGGCCGGCAGCCCCGCCAGATTCACGGAAATCGTGTAAATATCCCCCAAATACATTTTCAAAGGATCGGAAAGGCTTTCCCCCAGCACTGGCGCCGTGGTGGGCGAAACCGGTCCCAGGATCAGGTCATACCTGGAAAATGCCTGATCAAAGGCCTGTTTGATCAGGGCCTTGACTTTCAATGCTTTCAGATAATAAGCGTCGTAATAACCGCTGCTTAATACAAAGCTGCCCAGCATGATGCGGCGCTTGACTTCCTCCCCAAAGCCCTCAGAGCGGGTCTTTTTGTACATTTCATGGAGGCCCAGGGTATCTCCGGCCGCCCGATAACCATATTTGATCCCGTCAAAGCGCTCCAGGTTGGAGCTGGCCTCCGCCGCCGCGATGGTATAATAGGCAGGAATGGCGTAATCCACCAGGCTTAAGTCAAACTCCTCCAGAATAGCGCCGTTTTTCTCCAAAACCTTCGCCGCAGATAAAACCGCTTTCTTTACCTGCCCATCCAGCCCTTCCGTGAAATAATCCCGGGGAATGCCAATTTTCATTCCTTTCACGTCTTTCACAAGAGCCGGCATAAAATCCGTATCCTCCCGTTTCATGGAGGTGGAATCCTTTTCATCATGGGAAGCGATCAGGGACAGCACCGCCGCGCAGTCTGTCACATCCTTTGTCAGCGGCCCGATCTGGTCCAGGGAGGAGCCATAGGCCACAAGCCCATACCGGGAAACCGTTCCATAGGTGGGCTTCATCCCCACCACGCCGCAGTACCCGGCAGGCTGACGGATGCTGCCGCCGGTGTCAGACCCAAGGGCAAAGAAACACTCCCCCGCGGCCACGGCGGCCGCGGAGCCGCCGGAGGAGCCCCCCGGCACCCGGGTCGTATCCGCCGGGTTCCTGGTCACACCATAATAGGAAGTCTCCGTAGTGGAGCCCATGGCAAACTCATCCATATTGGTTTTTCCGATGATCACCGCCCCCGCTTTCTTCAGCAGGTTCACCGCCTCCGCGGAAAAGGTGGGCACAAAGTTTTCCAGGATTCTGGAGCCGCAGGTGGTCAACGTGCCCTCTGTCAGCAGATTGTCCTTGACGGCCACCGGTACTCCGGCAAGCGGTCCGCTTAACTCCCCGGCCTCAATCCGCGTCTGCACCTCTATGGCGCTTTGCATGGCCTTCTCTTTTTCAATGGTAATATAGCAGTGATACTCCGCTTCCTTCTGTGCAATCCGCTCCAATACCGCGGCAAGCGCCTCCGGCGCGGTCACCCTGCCCTCGCGGATCGCGCATGACAGTTCTACTGCTGTTAATGATAAGATATCCATTTGATTCCCCTCACTCAAACGTCCGCGGCACCACAAACATGTTGTCCTGCTCCTCAGGAGCGTTGGACAGAAGTCTCTCGCTGTCGTCCCCATTGGTGACCACGTCCTCCCGGAATACGTTCTGCACCGGAAACACATGGGACATGGGCTCCACGCCCTCCGTATCCAGCTCATTCAGTTTATCAATATAATCCAGCATCCGGCCCATGTCCTTTTTGGCCGCCTCCTTCTGTTCCTCAGAAAGGTCCAGCTTTGCCAGAATGCTGACATACTCAATTGTCTCATCCGAAATGATATTTGCCATATTGCCTCCTTTACAGCTTCCGGAGCATTCCTCCTTACTTTGCAATTCATCGCAGTTTTAGTCTCTCACTTTAATATGCACTTCCCGCAGCTGCTGCTCCGTCACCTCGCCGGGAGCGGAGCACATCAGATCCTGCGCGGAGCTGTTTAACGGGAAAGCAATGACCTCACGGATATTGCTTTCCTCCTTTAACAGCATCAGCATCCGGTCAATGCCCGGCGCCATACCGGCGTGAGGCGGCGCTCCGAACTGAAAGGCTTCATACAGGGCGCCGAATTTGGTCTTCAGTGTTTCCTTATCGTAGCCCGCGATCTCAAAGGCCTTTTCCATAATCTGCATGTCATGATTGCGCACCGCGCCGCTGGACAGCTCCACGCCGTTGCATACAATGTCGTACTGATAAGCCAGCACCTCCAGAGGATTTTTACTCTGCAGCGCTTCCAGACCGCCCTGGGGCATGGAGAATGGATTGTGGGTAAAACCAATCTTTCTCGTCTCCGGGTCAAGCTCGTACATCGGGAAATCATTCACATAGCAGAAACGGAAAGCCTTTTCTTGCGTCAGGCCCAGCTTATCGCCCAGCTCATTGCGGATCTTCCCCGCGTAATAATTGGCCATATCCTCTCTGTCCGCGATAAAAAAGATGGTGTCGCCGGGCTTTAAGTCCGCGATCCGCCTCAATTCTTCCTTTAATTCCGCCGGAATAAATTTGTCGATGGGACCCTTATAGGAAAGATCTTCCATCACCTCCAGGTAACCCAGGCCGCCCATTCCCAGGGACACGGCAAACTGCAGCAGCTTTTCATGGAAGCCCTTGCTCATGTCCGCATGTACTGTGATGGCGCGGACCGTTTTTTTCAGGAAAGCCCGGAACGTACATTTCTGGAAAAAGTCCGTCAGGTCCAGGATGCGCAGAGGATTGCGCAGGTCCGGTTTGTCTGTGCCGAACTGAAGCATGGCGTCTTTGTAGCTGATAATCGGATAGGGTGCTGGCGTAATCTCATAGCCCTCAGGTGCGAATTTCTCAAAGGTGGCGGAAAGCACTTCCTCTCCCACTTTAAACACATCCTCCTGGGTGGCGAAGCTCATTTCAAAATCCAGCTGGTAGAACTCACCGGGGGAGCGGTCCGCCCGCGCGTCCTCATCCCGAAAGCAGGGCGCGATCTGAAAATATCTGTCAAAGCCGGAGGCCATTAAAAGCTGCTTATACTGCTGAGGCGCCTGGGGCAGAGCGTAAAACTTTCCTTTATATTTTCTGGAAGGCACGATAAAATCCCGGGCTCCCTCGGGGCTGGACGCGCACAAAATCGGTGTCTGGATTTCCAAAAAGCCCAGTTCCGTCATCTTCTGGCGCAGAAAAGCAATGACCTGGGAGTGGAAAATAATATTGTCCTTCACCTTCGCGTTCCTTAGGTCCAGATAGCGATACATCAGACGCAGGTCCTCCCTGGTCTCTTTGGATGTCATAATCTCAAAGGGAAGCGGGCGATAGACCCGGCCCAGCACCTCCACGGAATGGGCCTCCAGCTCTATGGTGCCGGTGGGAATGCGGGGGTTATAGGTGTCCGCGTCCCTCTTCTCCACTGTCCCCTCCACAGAAATACAC
>JAJQGR010000340.1 GCA_021200345.1 Lachnospiraceae bacterium
ATTTTCTTCCTTTATTTTTCGGATCAAAGGCGGACACCGGAACAAAAGAATTCCACATTTTATATCGGTTTTGCACCCCCTCCATCGGAGAATGGGGATCCTCCCAGCGATATCCTGTTTTGCTCTCGTACTCGCTCCAGCTCATCACATCGTCCCTGCCGTGGGCTTCTTTCACCATGCCCCGCTTTGCCCAGTACGCCAGCACCTCCGGCGAGAAATCATCAAATTTTCCCAGGATCGGCTCCATCATCTCCTCGATGGCGCCAAAGAACGGGCCGCTCTTAAGAGCCTCCAGATCCACCCTGGGATTGTAGGTGACATAAAGATCCCTGATCTTGTCAATTTTTCCCGCGTCATTCATCACAAACTGCCTGTCCAGAATACGCTCGCTGTCTGCTTCTCTCATATCATTTCCCTCCATTTTTAAAATCCCAGATCCCGCAGCCATTCAGAGCACAAGTCTCCCCAGTGCGAGATATGGGGAATATTCATTCCCAGATCATTTCTTCCATCCGCCATGGCAAGGCCATGAACACCCTGCTGAAAAATATGCAGTTCATAGGCCACTCCCGCATCCTGCAGAGCCTTTGCCAGGCACATGCCGTGTCTTCCGTCGTCGCTCATGGTCTGCCAGATAAACATGGGCGGCGTATCCGGATTCACATGCTTTTCCGGGGCAAGATAGTACCTCTCGGCCGCATCTCTCCCCATCAGCGTATCCTCCGCGGGCATACCGAACCGGCCGGGGAAGGAAACCGAGGACATGGCGCCATAACCAATCACCGCCGCGTCAAGCTTACTGGAAAACCTTTCGATCTCATCCTCGCTCTCAGGCTTTCCCAAATCCGCCAGAGTCGCGCAGTTGGCGGAAAGCATGCCTCCGGCGGAAAATCCCATGGCACAGATTTTCTCTCCCAAATTCCACTCTTTTCTCCTGCTCTTCAGGATACGGATCGTCCTTTTCATATCGTCGATGGCATCCAGCCTGCTGTAAGGCAGAAGCCTATAGGAAAGAATCGCACAGTTGAAGCCTTTTTCATGAAAAAACTGAGCCACATTAACGCCCTCACAGCCGGTTCTCCAGGAAAATCCTCCTCCGTGAGCGACAATGACCGTTCCACGTACCTCCTTTGTATATTCCGACGGGATAAAAACAAAATAGGGATTCTCCTGAAGCGGGCTCTTCGCCGGATCAAAACCCACAGCGCCTTCCTCCCAGAGCCAGGTCTTTTCAAAGGGCTCCATGACCCGGTTCCACAGAGCAAGATTTCCCTCCACATCCAGCGTTCTACTGTGCGGTACCAAGGGAGGACTGGACAACGCGGAGGGCGTTCGCGCCAACCACGTGATCGCCAACCGGCAGGTTGACAGTAAAATCTCTGTCCGTGCTTTCCGTCCGGTGCCCCGGGATACCATTGACCGCAACCCCATGGAAATGCCCCAGGAAGCGGAGGCCCGGATCTGGGTTTCGGCGCTGTACGGGGAAAGCGAGCTTTTCGTAACCGCCAGACAGGCCTATACAGTCACCCGGATCCTTGACGCGGTTTATCAGTCCGCCGCTACCGGTAAAACCATTTATTTTGATTGAGGTGCCCCATGCCCAAAAAAAGACTACAGGCCCTGTCCCAGTGGGCCCACGAAAATCTGACCCAGTGCATTCTGCCGTTCTGGACCAGTGATTTTCTCCTAGACCATGAAAACGGAGGCTTTTACGGCCGTATCACCAGGGATATGAAGCGCGATAACAATGAACCCAGAAGTCTGGTTCTGACCGGACGGATGCTTTATGCCTTCTCCATGGCCGCAAAGGTTTTGAAAGATGAGACCTGTCTGGCCCGCGGAGAGGAAGCGTTCCGCCAGTTAACCGACCGCTTCTATGACAGCGAATACGGCGGAGCCTATCAGCTGGTAAACGCACAAGGAAGCGTTGTAAATGATCAAAAGCCCACATACAGTGAAGCTTTTCTGCTCTTAGGCTGTGCCTCATGGTATGATGCCACAGGCAATCAGCAGGCGCTGGAAATCGCGCGGCAGACATTTTGCCTGATGGAAGAGAAAGCGAAATTCGCTCCCGGCTGCTATCTGGCCAATTTAAACCGGTATCTGGAGCCAGCTGGCGGCACAGGCTTTGAGGGCAAGGCACAGGCCCCTGATTTTCCCAAAGATACTGTGATTTTCCCTCATCATTTATGTCAGGCTTATGTGATGCTTTACAAAGCCACCGGCGACGCAGATGTGGGAAAAGCCCTGCAGGAAATGGTTTCCTATGTCTGTACCTCCCTGTATGACCCTGTTCACCGCTGCTTCTGCACCATGACCGACCGGGATGGCCGCCGGGTGGGCAGCCGTCAAAGCTTTGGCCACGACTGCGAGATCAGCTATCTGCTGCAAAACGCCTCTCTCCTGCTTCAGGATCCTGCTCTTTCCAGGCAGGTGGAGCTGGTCTGTGCCCCGGTGCTGGAGCAGGTACTGGAACACGATTATGATTCCTGGGGCAGCCTGATCAATGGCGGCGACCTGATCACCGGCCAGCAGGAAAAGAGCCATGTCTGGTGGGCCCAGGCGGAAAGCGTAACCGCCATGCTGTATGGCTATGAGCTGACCGGGGACGAACGCTATCTGACCGCCTGTGAACGGCAGGCGTCTTACATTGAAGCCTATTTTGTAGACCGGGAAAACGGCGACTGGTACAACAATATTGTGGTGGACGAAGCCGGCTGGCGTATTGTGGACGGCATGCACGGTTTTGACAAGCTCAACGGCGGTAAATGCCCCTTCCACAACTCACAGATGTGTTTTGAGGTAATGGAGCGCACCGCCCGCCTGCTGCGAAAGGAGGAAGCACATTGAAAGACATTTATCTGATTACCGCCTCTTTTGCCGGAGAAATCCGCCGGGATTTCCGCGGATATGTGGAAATGGCGGCCCGGGCCGGTTACCGCGGTCTGGAGCTGTTTGACTGTGCTTATGGCGGCTTTGGCCCAAAGGAGCTCAGGGACTATCTGGACAGTTACGGTCTGAGCGTGATCAGCGCCCACGTCAATGTGGAGGATACGGAGAGCCAGTTAATCTACCTTCCTCAGACCGGCTGCCGCTATATTGTGTGCCCCATGCTCCGGGTAGCTGACAGAGATGATGCCTACCGCAAGGCTGAGCTTCTCAATCAGCTGGGACGTAAAGCCAAGGATGCGGGGCTTCGCTACGCCTATCACAACCACGACAATGATTTTGACATCTATGACGGCAAAACCGTCATAGACATTTTCATAGAAAATACGGATCCCGGGCTGGTAACCTTTGAACTGGACGCCGCCTGGGCCTGGCGGGCAGGTGTAAACGCCGCCGAATTCATCCGCGCCCATGCGGGACGATTTGAATTAATCCACGTCAAGGAAACCTCCCGGGTACTGGGTCCTGAGGATGACCTGCATGAGCTTTTTTCCAAGGCAAAACGGGGAGAGGACGGACGTCCCATCTTTACCCCTGAGATGAAGCGTCGCTTTGAAGAGCGCCAGAAAATCAACTGCAAACTGGGCGATGGTCTGATCAATATGCCGGAGTTAAAAAAGGCCGCTGATGCCCAGGGCGTACAGGCCTATATCGTTGAGCGCGAATACGCCTACACCGGGGACAACTTTACTACGATCCTGGCAGACCGCCAGTACTTAAGCCAGTTAGAATAAAAATCAGGAGGAAGTTCAAATGAAGATGTATATCAACGGAAGCTGGACCGATGCGTCAGACAAAGGAACCATCCCCGTGATAAACCCGGCCACCGGTAAATGCGTGGATACTGTTCCGGAGGCCACTGAGGAGGATCTGGACCGGGCCATCGCGCTGGCTGTGGAGGGGCAGCGGGAATGGAACGCTGTTCCCCTGCATGAAAAGATGGCCATTTTAGAGCGATATTGTGTTTTGCTTGAGGAAAGCGGGGAAAGGATCGCGGCAGTGATGTGTGAAGAGGGCGGGAAGCCCATCGAACAGTGCCGGACAGAAATCGCGGCCAATGCGGCGATTTTCCGCATTTACTGCGCGGCGGCTTATACCTTTTATGGAAAAACTCTGCCTTATAACGCCGAGCCCCGTTCCCAGGGAGACGTGGTATTTACCATTCACGAACCTCTGGGC
>JAJQGR010000144.1 GCA_021200345.1 Lachnospiraceae bacterium
GTTTACTTTCCCTCTGGCACTTACCTTACAGGAGCGATAGGGCTTCACAGTGATATGGAGCTTTACCTGGACGAGGGCGCCGTTTTGCAGGGCACCGCTGACCCGGCTGATTACCTGCCCCGCATCCACAGCCGCTTCGAAGGCACGGAAATGGAATGCTACCAGAGCTTACTGAATCTGGGGGAACTGGATCACAGCTCCGGTCCCAACTGCTCCAATGTCATCATTCACGGCAAGGGTGCCATCAAAGGCGGGGGCTTTCCGTTAGCCTGGGCCACCATTCAGTCCGAAAAGGAACGTTTAAAGGAATATCTGGCGGCCAACGCCGACTATGTGGCCACATGTGAGAATGACAACACTATTCCCGGGCGGGTTCGGGGGCGTCTGATCAATATGAGCAACTGCAGCAACATCCGCATCAGCGGCCTGACTCTGGCCGACGGTGCCAGCTGGAATCTTCACATGGTTTACAGCGACCACATCATCACCGACCACTGCACCTTCAGCTCCAAGGGGACCTGGAATGGCGACGGCTGGGATCCGGATTCCAGTGAGGACTGCACTCTCTTCGCCTGTGTTTTTCACACCGAGGATGATTCCGTGGCCATCAAATCCGGCAAAAATCCGGAGGGCAATGCCATTGGGAGACCCACGAAGCATATCCGGATCTTTGACTGCTACAGCTCCTTCGGCCATGGCCTGTGCATCGGCAGTGAGATGAGCGGCGGTGTGGAGGATGTGAAAATCTGGGACTGCGATCTGAAAAACTCCATGGTGGGCATTCAGGTCAAGGGGACTAAAAAGCGGGGCGGATATGTGCGCGGCCTGTACGTGCAGGACTGCATCGTTCCCTGTCTGCTGGCCGTCTCCGTCGGCTATAACGATGACGGTGTTCCGGCGCCGGAGCCGCCTTACTTTGAGAATTTTACCTATGAACGGGTAACCGTCACCGGCCGAAGCCTGCTGGAAGAGTTCACAGACTGTAAAGCCATCGAATTCATTGGCTTTGATGAAAATCATCCGGTGCGGAATGTTTTACTCAGGGATGTAAAAATTACCGGCGGCCTGGGAATAAATACAGAATTGTGTGAGAATGTAAAATTTGAAAACTGAAGATGAAAAACTGCAAAAGAGGCGGCTCATGAAGCCGCCTCAAATACCCACATCTTTTTGATCTGCTTTCGCAGCGTCTCATAATCCCAGAGTCTGGAGCTGCGCTCCACACTGTTGGGGTCATGCACCCGAATCTGACCATCCTCCACACCGGCCAGCACAATGAAATGGCCCCCTTTCGTGAAATCCCCGGCTTTCACGGAACAGATCACCGGATACCCCTCCTCCAGCAATTCCAGCAGCTTTTCCTCACTGGTAGTGGTTAAAAGCTCCTTACCAATGACGCCAAATTCCGCCGCACCGTCTGTCATCAGCGCCCACATGGTCCCCGTGCCGTTCATATAATACCCGTTCTCCATGACAAATTCTCCGACCACCGCCGGAGAAGCCTCCGCATTCCTGGTCAGCGCCACAATGACCATGGAAAGACAGGTTGGCCCGCAGCCCGCAAGCCCCAGACAGCTCTCTCCGTAATCCATGTAACCCCAGCGCTCGTCCCACTGCACATAATAGGGAAACTCCCGGTTCACCTCCGCCTGCGTGAGCACGCCTGCGGCGGATCTGTCCGCCTCCAGATATCCGTTCACAAAATCCACCATTTCCGGATTATTGCACAACGCTATCAAAAGCTTCATGGGATACTCTTCCCGGTTTTCATAGATCGATTCAAATTCCGGATATTGCTCCGCCAGGTCAGCCAGCGCCTGAATGCATTCCTCGTCAGACAGGTCTTTGGGGACAACTGTTCCATAGCGGGAGACAAAATCGTTCAACAGATCCGTCTCCTCTTCTGCCTGCACTGTGCCCTCTTTTGTTTCCTCTCCTGACGCGTCCTCTTTTGTCCCGTCCGTTTTTGCTGTCAGTTCCGATAAAAAAACGTCTTCCTGGCTTAACAGACCTTCCTCAGACTCCGCCGCGGTCTCCGTCACATTCCTATCCGCCGATGCATTTTCACTGGCAGAAGCTCCTGTCACATATATTCCCAGACTGATGAACAGGGCGGCTCCCACTATCCAAGGCCCTTTCAGATATTTCGCGTCTGTTCCCGGTTCGTCGTTTCTTTTTCTCATTTACCGCTCTATTCCTCTCATTGGCATCAACACTGTTATCCACCATAAAGGAACATTGTTAAGAATTTGTTTCAAAAAAAGGAAAGTTTTTCTTAATTTCATTCCTCTTTTTTCTGTTTACATGTTATGATACAGGAAATAAAAGAAGAAACAAAGAGAGAAAGGATATCATCATGCAAATCATCAACGGACTGGTATTTTGTGAAGACGGCATTCTGAGAAAGGCTGCCGTCCATACTTCAGAGACACTGATTACAGAGATTTCAACCAATGAATCACTCCCCGGCTCTTCCCATTCCGACGAGGAGATCCTGGACGCTGGCGGCTGTATTGTGGCGCCGGGCTTTGTGGATATCCACATCCATGGCGCCGCGGGACGGGATTTCTGCGACAGCTCCCGGGAATCCAACGATGCCATCTCAGCCTACCTTTCCTCCGTGGGTGTGACCAGCTATCTGGGCACCACCATGGCCCGCCCCAGGGAGGAACTCCGTCAGATGATGCGGGTAGCCGCGGATTGTATGGACGCTCCCAGACCCGGCAGCGCCGTCATGCGGGGCATCAATCTGGAAGGTCCTTTTTCCAACAAAGAAAAAAAAGGCGCCATGATGGCGGAGATGCTGCTGTCCCCGGACTGCACACTGGTGGATGAACTGAACGCGCTTTGCGGCGGCAGACTGATTTTTGCGGACGTGGCGCCGGAGCTTGCGGGCGGACAGGCGTTCGTCCAAAAGGCCTCCCAAAAATATGTGGTCAGCCTGGCTCACACCGCCGCGGATTATGATACCGCCGTACAGGCTTTCTTAAACGGCGCTACCCACGTGACTCATCTCTATAACGCCATGCCGCCTTTCTCCCACCGCGCGCCCGGAGTGATCGGCGCGGCCATGGATTATGCCCGGGACGCGGAGCTGATCTGCGACGGCATCCATGTTCATCCCGCCGCTGTCAGAGCCGCCTTTTCCCTGCTGGGCCCGGATCGGATCTGTCTGATCAGCGACGCCATGCGGGCCTGCGGAATGCCGGACGGGGATTATGAGCTGGGCGGTCAGCCTGTCCGCGTCAAGGACGGACTGGCAACCCTGTCGGACGGCACCATCGCCGGCAGCGCCACTCCATTGAGCGAGTGCTTCCGCCGAGCCGTGAAGCTCTGTCATATTCCGCTGCAGACAGCCCTGAAAGCCGCCACCCATAATCCTGCCCGGGCGGCCAGGCTGGAAAACGAAATCGGCAGCATTTCCGCGGGAAAACGGGCGGATTTTACTCTCCTGGATCAGGACACACTTTTGGTCCGGGGCTGTGTGATCGGCGGAGAAACCGTATTTTTCCATACTTCGTAACAAAAAAGTGTCTTCGACACTTCAACCCCCTGCCCCCAATCTTGGGGGATTTTGGGGGTTCCATTTTGCACCAATATCCTTCATAATAGCCTTATGAACATTCTACAGGAAATTTTCAGCGACCATTATGAAGAAATGATTTATACTTTACATCCACGTGATTCTGTTGTTGATAACGTGGAGAAAATGATTAACTGCGGCGACCCTTCCTATGGCGGCGCCATGTACGGCTGCCCAAAGTGCGGGAAACTCAAGTTTGTCCCCTTCCGCTGCCACAGCCGCTTCTGCCCTACCTGCGGCAACTTATATGCCATGCGCCGCACTACTTCCATGTCCTTTAAACTGATCAATGTCGTCCACAGACACTGTGTCTTTACCATTGATGAAAATCTCCGCGATTTCTTCCTCAATGACCGCTCCCTCCTCGACTGCCTTTTCCACTCTGTCACCTCTGTCGTCTCCAACATGTTTCATAAGCTGAATAAGTCCATGAATTTCACCCCGGGGTTCATCATGGTCCTACATACCTTTGGCCGCGACCTGAAGTGGAACCCTCATATCCACTGCCTCATTTCCGAGGGCGGTT
>JAJQGR010000350.1 GCA_021200345.1 Lachnospiraceae bacterium
CGCTCAAAAGCGATTGAGGGGGAAAAGAAGGTCCCTTGTCAGGTGCGCCTGGAGGAGAAGGAGGACGGACTCTGGATTTTCACGTCTAGGCTGGGTGTCCGGGTTGGCGATGATTTCCTGGTGGATTTTTTTGATCGTAACGGAGCCTTGGTGTGCGCGGACTATCGGGGAAAACGCACCCCGTTAAAGAGAGTCAGCGAGGAATATTTAAAGCTTCTGGCGGAGGAAGGGCACAGGGCCGGGGAGGCGGATCAGGACGGCAGCCATGCCATTCAGGTGGTCAAGGCCATGACCGGGTCGGAGCATTTTTATGGGCTGGGGGATAAGACCGGTTTTCTGGATAAGCGGCATTATGACTATGAAATGTGGAATACAGACAATCCGGATCCCCAGGTGGACACCTTCAAGGCGCTGTACAAGAGCATTCCGTTCTTCATCACGTTGACGGATTCTCATGTGTACGGTCTGTTTTTTGACAATACCTATAAGAGTTATTTCAATATGGGTCAGGAGTCGGAGGAGTATTTCTGGTTCGGCGCGGACAGAGGAAATCTGGACTATTATTATATCGCGGGGGACAATATGCATGAGGTACTGGGCGGCTATACTTACCTGACCGGCACCACACCGCTGCCCCAGAAGTGGACTCTTGGGTACCATCAGAGCCGCTGGGGCTATGTAACCCAGGAGGACGTGCAGGAAATTGCGGACAGGATGCGGGAATATGACATTCCCTGTGATTCCATTCATCTGGACATCGATTATATGCGCGGGTACCGGGATTTCACCTGGGATGACTCCCGTTATCATAATGATCCGGAGGGCTTTCTTCAGAAGCTGTCCGACCGGGGCTTTAAGATGGTCTGCATCAACGACGCGGGAGTGAAGAAGGAAGAGGGCTACCAGATCTACGATGAGGGTGTGGAGAACGGTTATTTTGCCAAAACACCGGAGGGACAGGTCTATATTAACGCTGTCTGGCCGGGAGAGGCTGCCTTTCCTGATTTTGGAAATCCGAAAGCCCGTGCCTGGTGGGCGGACAAGATTGATTTCCTGGTAAAAAAAGGTATCCGCGGCGTCTGGAACGATATGAACGAGCCGGCCAGCTTTCGAGGACCGCTGCCGGAGGATGTGGTGTTCACAGACGAGGACAGGCTTACGGATCACGCGGGCATCCACAATGTATATGGTCATCTGATGTCCAGAGCCACCTACGAGGGTTTAAAGGCGCATGACGGCCGCCGTCCCTTTGTGATCACCAGGGCCTGCTACGCGGGCAGCCAGAAATATACCATGGTCTGGACCGGAGACAACACCAGCATGTGGGGCCATCTGCAGATGGCCATTCCCCAGCTTTGCAATCTGGGGCTGTCCGGCATGCCCTTCGCGGGGACGGACATCGGAGGCTTTGGGGCGGACACCACACCGGAGCTTTTAGCACGCTGGATTGAGCTGGGCAGCCTGTCTCCTTTCTGCCGCAATCATTCCGCCATGGGAAGCCGCAGGCAGGAGCCCTGGGTGTTTGGCTCAAAAGTCCTTGATATTTACAGAAAATATGTGAAGCTTCGCTACCGCCTGATTCCTTATTTTTACGATCTGTTTTTCGAGGGAGAAAAGACCGGGGCGCCCATGATGCGGCCGCTGGTTTATGAGTATGAAAAGGATGAGACGGCCAGAACCTGCAATGATGAATTTATGATCGGCAGCAGAATTCTGGTATCTCCGGTGGTACAGCAGGGCATGGATCACCGCATGGTCTATCTGCCGGAAGGGGAGTGGTATGATTACTGGACCGGGGAACAGAAGACAGGGCCGGTGTGGTTTGTGCGGGAAGCGCCGCTGGATGTCTGCCCGATGTATGTAAAAGCTGGAACGGTTCTGCCCTGCATGCCGGACCAGTCCTATGTGGGAGAAAAGTCCGATGACACACTGATATTGCAGGTGTTCCCAGGGAAAGGGGCGTACGACCATTACTTGGACAACGGAGAGGATTTTGCCTACAGAGAGGGAAAATATCACCAGTATCGTTTCACCGTGAAGCCGGACGGAACGGTGGAGACACAGATTGTGCACGCCGGATATGAGAAGCCTTATGAGAGGATTCTGATTCAAACAGTCAGCGAATGGTCTGACAAGACGGACTGACTTTGAAATCTACAGTGCCGCATCCAGCAGCCTCTTTGTATATTCATGCTGCGGATGCCGGTACACCTCCTCCACATCCCCGATTTCCACCAGCTCCCCAAAATACAGCACCGCCACCCTGGAGCAGATATGCCGCACCAGATTCAGATCATGGGAGATGAAAACAATGGTCAGCTTCTTTTTCTGATGCAGCTTAAGCAGCAGGTCCAGAATCTGTGACTGAATCGTCACATCCAGGGCTGATACAGGCTCATCGGCCACCAGAATTTTCGGCTGGCGCAAAAGCGCGGTTCCGATGCTGACGCGCTGGCGCTGTCCGCCGGAGAGCTCCCGGGGATAACGGTCATAAAAGGACAGATCCAGACCTACGTCAGTGAGCATTTCTTCCACCAGACGGCGCTGCTCCCTATGATCCCTGATTCCCAGTACTCTCAGGGGCTCTGTCATAATCCATCCGATTTTATGGGCGGGGTTTAAGGAACTGAAAGGATCCTGGAAGATCATCTGGGGGTGGGCGTCCTGCAGCGCAATCTCTCCATCATAGTCCGGGTTTAAGCCTACAATGGCTTTTGCCAGCGTGGATTTACCGCAGCCGCTTTCTCCCACAATGCCGAACAGTTCTCCTTCCTTTACGGAAAAAGACACATCCTTTACCACCTGACGGTGTTCCCGTCTGCCAAAGAAGCCGTTATTTTTTTCCTGATAATATACGTTTACATGCTGTAAACTGAGGGCCGGACTCTCCGTAGTTATTTCTCCGGGATTATCAGGGAAAGAAGCCACCAGCGTTTTGGTGTATTCGTGCTCCGGATGCTCCAGCACACGCCGCACTTCTCCACGTTCTACAATCTGTCCGTTGTACATGACCAGCACATTGTGACAGATTTTTTTGATCACGTTCAGATCATGGGAAATAAACAGGATGGCGACCTTCCTTTTACGGTGCAGCTCCAGAAGTAGCTCCAGAATCTGCTGCTGCACGAGGACGTCTAAGGCAGTTGTGGGTTCATCCGCGATCAGAAGCTTCGGCTCACAGATCATGGCCTGGGCGATCATAACCCGCTGACGCATTCCTCCGGAAAGCTCGTGGGGATATTTATGACAGAGCGCCTCCGGATTGGGCAGCCCCACATCCTTCAGCGCTTCCACTACTCTCTGGTGAATTTCTTCTTTTCCAAGGGAGGTATGAAGCTTTAATGCCTCGCCCACCTGTGCGCCGATTTTCATTACCGGATTCAGACTGGTCATGGGCTCCTGAAAAATCATGGAAATATCGTTTCCACGGATGATGCTTTGCTCTTCTTCGGTCATGGACAGAATTTCATGTCCGTCAAAGCGGATTGTTCCGTTCAAAATCCGGGCATCTTTGGACAAAAGTCCCATGGCCGCCAGCGCTGTCATGGACTTTCCGGATCCCGACTCTCCTACAATTCCCAGAATCTCCCCTTCTTCCATGGAAAAGGAAATATCATTTACCACGGTATGCAGAGTCAGATTGCGGCTGCCCTTTTCCTCCTCAGGAAAGGCGATAGATAAATGCTCAATATCAAATAAACTGTTCATGATAAAAATCTCCGCTTAGCTTTTCTGGATCCCTCTCAGTCCCTCACTGATCAGACTGAATCCCAAAATCATCAGAATAATTGTCACACCCGGCGCAATCGCGTACCAGGGTGCCACATACAGGTAAGACTGCGCTTCCGACAACATCCTGCCGAGGCTGGCGTTGGGCGGCTGTACCCCCAGCCCCAGATAACTCATGCTGGCCTCCGCCAGCACCGCGTTGTTGAAACCGATGGCCGCGCTGGTCAGCAGGCTGACCCAGGAATTGGGCAGGATATGGGCGAAAATGATGCGCAGAGTCCCCACACCGGTGACTTTCGCGCTGCGCACAAAATCCAACTCCCGGCAGCGGATCATTTCAC
>JAJQGR010000134.1 GCA_021200345.1 Lachnospiraceae bacterium
TTATCTCTATTTACGCGTATTTTCTGGATTCACAGCTGGATTTCTGGATTCTGGCCGTGATGGTGGGTATGTTTCAGGGGACGGTTCAGGCTCTGTCCCGCTCTTATTTTGCGAAAATCATCCCTGCGGAGAAGTCCGGCGAATATTTTGGCATCTATGATATCTGCGGCAAAGGAGCGTCTATCGTGGGTACCGCGCTGGTATCCTTCATCAGTCAGCTCAGCGGCAGTGTGAATCTGGGCGTCAGCGCGCTGTCTGTCATGTTCCTGATCGGGCTTGTCATGTTCCGCCTGGCGGTTCGGGTGAACAAAGAGGCTGACGGACAATATAATTAAGTACAAATCTACTGCGAATTTCATTACCTCCATGCTCGTGCTCTGCTACAATAGTCAAAGGTACACAGGGCGCGTATCGCGGCATATGCGTGCCGGGCTGCCTGCCGCTTTTTGGGTGCGGCATACTACAACAGGAGGAGAAGAAATGGGCCGTTTAAAGGATTTACGCAGCAACAGAGGACTGACGCAGGAGAGACTGGCGGAGGAGATAGGAACCTCCCAGCAGACCATCAGCAGAATTGAGGCCAAAGGAGATCTGATTCCGGTGGATCTTCTGATCAGGCTTTCCAGATACTATAATGTTTCTGTGGATTATCTGCTGGGGCTGAGCGAAGAAAAATATAATCAGACCAGCAGGGACAGAATGTCCGAATATATGGAAAAATATGATGCGGAATTTACAAAATATGATTCTCTTGCGCCGGAATATCAGGAGATTGTGAAATCTGTGATACGGACGCTTTCCGATATTCAGGAAAAGAAAGACAGAAAAAACAGGGAAATGTGATATGAAAAAAGGGGGACTGAGCGGAGCGGCGCTGAAATGGGCCGCCATCGTGTGTATGGCCATCGACCATTTTGGAGCAACGGTGGCGCTGCAGTATTTCTACCGGATGGCTGTGGTTGGAACACAGGCCCAGTACTATACCGCATATATTGTGTATATGGTTCTGCGCTGCATCGGCCGTTTTTCTTTCCCGGTGTATTGCTTCCTGTTGGTGGAAGGATTTTATCATACCAGGAGCCGCGGCAAATATCTGCGGAATCTGGCGGGGTTTGCGATCATTTCGGAAGTCCCGTTTGATCTGGCGTTCTATAATACGATATTTGAGACAAGTCATCAGAATGTATTTCTGACGCTGGCCATCGGCCTTGCGGCGCTCTGGCTGGCCGAACTGCTGCGGACATGGACCGTGCCGCGGATAGCCGGATCCGGGGAGAAGCTTTCGGCAACTGCCGGGTATCTGCTGCGAACGGTTGGAGACCTGGTGGTCATCGTGCCGGCGGCGCTTCTGGCGGAAGCGCTGAATACGGATTACGGCGGCTGGGGCGTGGCGGTGATTTACATATTTTACCTGCTCCACGACCGAAAGACGCTGGCGGCAGCGGTGGGTGTAGGCGCTTTAACAGTGATGCAGTCCATCGAGATTTTCGGATTCCCCGGTATTTTTGCGATTCATGCTTATAATGGAACCCGGGGCAGACAGATGAAGTATTTCTTTTATGTGTTTTACCCTGTGCATCTGCTGATTTTATATGGGGCATGCCGGCTGCTGGGGTATTATTGAAAAGCGGAACGGTAATACAGGAAATGAAAAAGGAGGGCGAAAGATGAGCCGCGCGGATCATATTTTTATCAATATGTGCCGGGATATTCTGGAGAATGGAACCGACACGAAAGGGGAGAAGGTTCGCCCTCATTGGGAAGACGGCGCACCGGCCTACACAATCAAAAAATTTGGTGTGGTCAATCGCTATGATCTGAGTGAGGAATTTCCTATTATGACCCTGCGCAGAACCGCGCTGAAATCATGCACCGATGAGTTGCTGTGGATCTGGCAGCAAAAGTCCAATAATATCCACGATCTGCATTCCCATATCTGGGATGAGTGGGCCGATGAGGACGGCTCCATTGGCAAGGCTTACGGCTATCAGCTTGGTGTGAAGCATCAGTATAAAGAGGGCATGATGGATCAGGTGGACCGGGTGATTTATGATCTGAAAAACAATCCTTTCAGCCGCCGCATCATGACCAATATCTATGTACATCAGGATCTGCACGAAATGAATCTGTATCCCTGCGCTTATTCCATGACCTTTAATGTGACTCAGAAGCCGGGACATGAGAAGCTGATCCTGAACGCCATCTTAAATCAGCGTTCCAATGATGTGCTGACCGCCAATAACTGGAATGTGGTGCAGTACGCGGTGCTGGTACACATGCTGGCCCAGGTCTGCGATATGGAAGTGGGAGAGCTGGTGCATGTCATCGCGGATGCCCATATTTATGACCGACATGTGCCGCTGATCCGGGAGCTGATCTCCAGAGAGCCGCTGCCGGCGCCGAAGTTCTGGCTGAATCCGGATGTTCATGATTTTTATCAGTTTACAAGAGATGACGTGAAGGTGGAAGGGTATGAGACCCATCCGCAGATAAAGGATATTCCTGTGGCGATATAGTGAGCGAGGAAAAAAGATTATGAATTTGATAGTTGCAGTAGATAAAAACTGGGCCATCGGCAACAAAGGAAAGCTGCTGGTCAGCATCCCCAACGATCAGAAAAATAATTTCCGGGCCCGCACCGTGGGCAATGTCATTGTGCTGGGGCGAAAGACGATGGATACGTTCCCTCAGCGGCGCCCTCTGCCCAACCGTACCAATATTATTCTGTCAAGGAATCCGGAATATCAGGTAAAAGATGCCATTGTGCTTCATTCCCTGGAGGAATTAAAGGAAGAATTGCAAAACTACCCGTCGGAATCTGTTTATGTCACCGGCGGTGACAGTATTTACCGCCAGCTTCTTGCGGATTGCGACACGGCCTATGTGACCATGATTGACCACAGCTATGACGCGGATGCTTTTTTCCCAAATCTGGACCGGGATCCGGCCTGGGTGATGACCGAAGAAAGCGACGAGATGACCTATTTTGATATTCCGTATTATTTTCGGACCTATAAGAGAGTATAAGAAATCCGGTCTTTCCTCTCCAATGAGAAAAGGAGAAGCATATGCCGGCGATATTGGAGAGTTTGCGAAAACTCTCCATCACTTTTTCTTTTTCCGGTACGTTTGGCTCTATATCTTTTCCATATGGCGTAATGGTGACAAACCAGTATTGCCCGTATGGAGCAAGCAAATTCATATATAGAAAGCTTGGATTTGCGCATACGGGAGAAAGAGACGGAAATGAAATTGTAATGGAACTCCGTATATTAAGAAGAAACGGGAATATGAGGTGAGATGAAAATGCAGTTTGATTGTGGTTTTGCGAAAGATAAGAACTGGTTTAGATACAGAGCAGCAGCTATCATTATAGAAAATGAATGTGTACTTTTTGCCGGAAATTCAAAAGAGGACTATCTGTATTCCATTGGCGGCGGTGTGCATATGGGCGAAACATCCCGTGAAGCAGTCATTCGCGAGGTATATGAGGAAACGGGAGTTCATTATGAGGTAGACAGGCTTGCTGTCATACATGAAAATTTTTTTAATGAAAACACGGGATCTTTGAGAGGACTGGATTGTCATGAAATAGCATTTTACTATGTTATGAAACCGAGAGGAACAATCGTTCTTAACAGTAACAGTTATACGCAGGGCGTAAGGGAAGAGATGCACTGGGTTCCCATCAAAGACCTGGGGAAGTATAAAGCATTTCCTGTATTTTTAAAAAATTATTTAATGAATCCGACAAATTCAATTGTGCATATTGTGACTGATGAAAGAAATATGGAGCAATAACAGAAGAAAGAGAGACTTACAAATAAAAAAGAATTTTGATATGAATGTCATTTGGTCGAAATATATTCAAGGGACGAACACATTGTACTACTCCCGCAAATTAAGATTTGATGATTTATTTGAGAAACAGTACAGACAGCTTTTTAATTTGGACACAATCAGCACTTTGAAAGTACTGGAGAAATCGGCTGTGGCCCCGGAGCTTTAGCAGGAGCGATTCATCGCTGGTATCCCA
>JAJQGR010000179.1 GCA_021200345.1 Lachnospiraceae bacterium
AACTGAAGGAGGCCGGTTATGGAATTTACCTTCTCAGCAACGCAAGCTTTCGCCATCCGGATTATTGGAAGCGGGTGCCGGGAAACGAATACTTTGACGGGCTGGTGATTTCTGCCTTTGAAAAGAAGATTAAGCCCAATCCGGATATTTATATCTGCCTGCTGGAGCGTTTTTCACTGGCGGCGGAGGAATGTCTTTTCGTGGATGATCAGCCTGCCAATGTGGCGGGAGCTTTTGTGACGGGGATGGACGGCGTGATTTTTTGCGGCGTACAGGACCTGAGGAAGGAACTGGCAAAAAGAGGCGTACTCCTGCGGGGGTGAAAGGCCGCTGTTTATGTGACTGCCCCTGAATAGTGACAATGAATTTACAGGATGAAAACAAGATTCTTGCATATCCTGAGGAAAGAGCGTATAATGACTTTGATTTAGATGACAGAAAAGAAGATGACATAGAAAAAGGAGATACAAAATGAGTAAGAAACCGGTAGTTTTGATGATTCTCGACGGCTTTGGCCTGAACGATAAGACCGAGGGCAACGCCGTGGCCCAGGCCAACACGCCTGTGATTGACGGCCTGATGGCTCATTACCCCTTTGTCAGGGGCAACGCCTCGGGCATGGCGGTGGGCCTTCCGGAGGGTCAGATGGGCAATTCCGAGGTGGGACACCTGAATATGGGCGCCGGGCGCATCGTGTATCAGGAGCTGACCCGCATTACCAAGGAGATTCAGGACGGAACGTTTTTTGAGAATCCGGCTCTGCTGGCGGCCATTGAGAACTGCAAAAAATATGACAGTGCGTTCCACTGCTATGGCCTGGTCAGTGACGGCGGTGTCCACAGTCACATCAATCACCTGAAAGGGCTTCTGGATCTGGCAAAGAAAGAGGGCCTGACTAAGGTATATGTGCACTGTTTCCTGGACGGCAGAGATACGCCACCCCAGTCCGCTGCGGATTATGTGCAGGAGGTTGTGGATTATACGGAAGAGATTGGCGTTGGCAGGGTCGTTTTTGTGTCCGGCCGCTACTATGCCATGGACAGGGATAATAACTATGACAGAGTGAAGCTGGCTTACGATGCCCTGACAAAGGGAGAGGGTCTGACAGCGCCCGATGCTGTCACCGCGGTGAAGCAGTCCTACGAAAAGGGCGAGAATGACGAGTTTGTCCGTCCCACAGTTGTTGTGGAGAACGGAGAGCCTGTGGGTCTGATCAAAGAGCATGACTCCATCGTATTTTTTAACTTCCGTCCTGACAGAGCCAGAGAGATTACCAGAGCATTCTGTGACGATGATTTCAAGGGCTTTGACAGAGGTCCCCGCATGGAGCTTTGCTATGTATGCTTCTCCGATTACGATCCTACCATTCCCAACAAGCTGGTGGCTTTCCAGAAGATTTCCGTTACCAACACCTTTGGGGAGTGGCTCTCAGCCCAGGGGATGACCCAGGCCCGTATTGCGGAGACGGAGAAATATGCGCACGTTACCTTCTTCTTCAACGGCGGCGTGGAGGTGCCCAACGAGGGTGAGACCAGAATCCTGGTCAACTCTCCCAAGGTAGCCACCTATGACCTGAAACCGGAGATGAGCGCCTACGAGGTCTGCGACAAGCTGACGGAGGCCATTACTTCCTTAAAATATGATGTCATCATCATCAATTTTGCCAATCCGGACATGGTGGGACACACCGGCGTTATCGAGGCAGCCATTCAGGCCGTGCAGGCCGTGGATACCTGCGTGGGCAAAGCGGTGGATGCCCTCATGAGCGTGGACGGCACCATGCTGATCTGCGCTGATCACGGCAATTGCGAGCAGATGATCGATTACGAAACTGGTGAGCCTTTTACTGCCCATACCACCAACCAGGTGCCTTTCATCCTGGTCAATTACGATGAGAATTACACCTTAAGAGAGGGTGGCTGCCTGGCAGACCTGATCCCCACCCTGATTGAGATCATGGGGAAAGAACAGCCCGCGGAAATGACCGGGAAATCACTGCTGATCCGCAAATAAAATTTACAGCAAGAAACAGATATCATTAAAAACACACTGCAAAGGAGAATGAGTATCATGGGATTTTTTGACGATTTGAAAGTTGTGAGCAGTGATCTGCTCGGCAAGGGCACTGTAGCAGCCAATAAGGCGGCACAGAAAGCCAAGGAAACCGCGAATGTTGCCAAGCTGAAGGTTTCCGTCTCCGCCAAGGAAAAAGAGATTAAGGATATTTATCAGGAGATCGGCAAGGCTTATTATGAGGCTCACAAGGATGCCCAGGAAGATGTTTACGACAGCTTTATTGCCCTGATCAATGCCAAAAATGAGGAAATTGCCGCGATCAATGAGGAAATTGCCGCCATTCAGGCAAGCGACGGTGATGTGGACATCACAGATGCGGTTGACAGTGCGCAGCCTTCTGAGGAGGAAGCGCCGGCAACGGAAGAGGAACAGGCAGCGGACGAGCTGAGCGAGGCCGCGAAAGCCGCGGCTGACGCGGTGGCAGAAGCCGCTTCAAAGGACGACGCTGAGTAATTAGCAATCAGGAGGCGCGTTTATGTGTGGTATCTGCGGTTTCACCGGGAAGTTACAGCATAGAGAGCAAGTACTCACAGATATGATGAACTCCATCATCCACCGCGGCCCCGACAGCGGGGGCCGGCATGTGGATGAGGACATCGCCATGGGTTTTAGGCGTTTGAGCATCATTGATTTAAATAACGGCGATCAGCCCATGTATAACGAGGATCACTCTATCGTCATTACCTTTAACGGTGAGATCTACAATCACATGGAGCTTCGCCAGGACTTAGAGGCAAAGGGCCATGTGTTCAGAAACCGCGCGGACACGGAGGTCCTGATTCACGCATACGAGGAATACGGGCAGGATATGCTGAATATGCTCCGTGGCATGTTCGCCTTTGTGATCTGGGACAGCAATACCAGGACCCTGTTTGGTGCCAGAGATTTCTTTGGCATCAAGCCTTTTTATTATGGAATTTTTGACGGCAATCTGGTGTATGGCTCGGAGATCAAAAGTATTTTAGAGTATCCGGGTTATCAACGGACTCTCAATGAGGAAGCTCTGGAGAATTATCTTACTTTTCAATATTCTGTCCTGCCGGAGACCTTTTTTAAGGGGATCTTCAAGCTGATGCCGGCCCACTGCTTTACCTTCCATGAGGGAAAGATGGATATCCGGCGCTACTGGGAGCCCAAATTTGAGGCGGATGAGAGTAGGACGCTTGAGGATTGGGTGAACGCCATTGACGATGCGATGCAGGATTCCATTGAAAGCCATAAGATCAGTGATGTAGAGGTGGGATCCTTTTTATCCAGCGGCGTAGATTCTTCTTATGTGGCGGCCTGCTTCCACGGAGACAAGACCTTTACGGTGGGCTTTGACTATGCCAAATACAATGAAATTGATTACGCCAAAAGTCTGTCGGAAAAGATTCAGATTGACAATTACAGCAAACTGATCACCACCGATGAATATTGGGATTCCATCGCGAAGATTCAGTATCAGATGGATGAGCCCTTAGCGGATCCGTCGGCGATCGCCCTGTATTTTGTCAGCCAGACCGCGGCAAAGCATGTGAAAGTAGCCATGTCCGGAGAAGGCGCGGACGAGTTTTTTGGCGGATACAATATTTACAGAGAACCCATGGATCTGGCCGGAGTGAGACGTCTGCCCGGCTGGCTGTTGAAAGCGCTGGCGGCTGCGGCCAACGCGGTACCCTTTCATTTCAAGGGGCAGAGCTTTTTAAAACGGGCGGCCACTCCCGTGGAGCAGCGCTTTGTGGGAAACGCTTTCGAGTACAGCATGGAGGAACGGGCCAGGATTTTGAAGCATCCCACCGGCAGATATCCCTTTACGGAGCTGACGAAGCCCTATTATGACAAGGTGCGGGATCAGGACGATGTGACCAAGATGCAGTATATCGATATCCATTTCTGACTGATTGGCGATATTCTGCTGAAAGCGGACAAGATGAGCA
>JAJQGR010000104.1 GCA_021200345.1 Lachnospiraceae bacterium
CAGAGAGGGGAGAGACATGAAACACATTTTTATGGGTGGCCAGTCTGGGGCTGCCATTGTGATATTTCTGGCGGGACTGTTTTTGCTGATCGACGGAAGCGTCTGCGCGGCGGTTACCAAAAGACTGTCTTCTCAGAAATATTCCGGGGCGTATGCTTCTGTGTATGAGGGGCTGAACGCGGGGGATGGGTACGCCTCTGATTTCCCAACGACAGTTCATGAGATGGGAGAGAGCTTCCTTTTACAGGACAGCGTCACGCTGACGGTGACAGAATGCCGGATTCTGGCGGATCACAGCACCCTGGAGAGTCTGGATGAGGATCTGAAGCTGGTGGCTGTGCGTGTGGAGGGAGAGAGCAACGGCGAGTATGAAAACGATAACCACATTTTAAGCCCTTATCTGGAGGCCGGCGGAACCTACCGGGAGGCTATTTCTTACTCTACCTTTGAGGCTTATGGGGACGTTTTTGGCGCCTCCCCTGCCATGGACGGATATGAATTGTGCTGGGAGATGGTCTGTGAGGGCTGGTATGGATTTCTGATGGATGCAGAGGCGGATACGGCCCGCGTCTGGTTTTATGAATTTGAGGGGGAGTATTATAACGAAAATGTGACAGCCAGCCACTGCGTGGAGCTGACCTTTACTGCTGAGGGAGGAAACGGGGAATGAAGAACAACAATGCGTTCAAATCCTTTGCCGCTCTGGTACTGATTGTCGCAGGTCTGGGGATGGGAGTGGCGGGAGTCCGTCTTCTGAGAGCAAACTTTTCTGACATGGTGAAGCTCCTGACAGGACGCAGCATTTCCGTTAATGTCAGTGACGACAATATCTGGTACTGCGTCGTTTCCTTTCATGATGCGGAAAACATCGGCCAAACCTATGAGGGGGTGGAGGCGAAAGAGGGTTATACCTTTTACCGGCTGAATTACACAGTGACCAATCTGGGAGACAGATATTATTATTCTGACTGCCCGTACCTGTATTATTCGGGAGAGAGCTATTATGATATTATAGAATCCTGGGAGTGGGAGGAAGAACAGACAGATGAGAGTACATCGCCTTTTGCGTATTACGAGGATGCCTGTATTCCGGCGGGCCGTTCAGCCTCAGCACAGGATGTGATCCAGGTCAGGGACGGAGTGACGGCTTTTGAAGTGTCATACTATCCCAATTATAAGGACAGCACGGAGGAGGTTTCTCTGCAGATTACACTGCAGTGAGCCAAAGTATTTTGTGATTGAAGTTCTATCATTTTTATGGTACGATGACAGTCGGCAGCTGTGTTGCAGGGTGTTTTTAAAAGATAAGAAAGGCAGTTTACATGAGCAAAAAAATATTGAGTGTGGCGGTTCCCTCCTACAATTCCGCGGCGTACATGGATCATTGTATTCAGACGCTGCTGACCGGGGGCGAGCGGATAGAGATCCTGATTGTGGACGATGGCTCAAAGGATGAGACGGGGGCCATCGCGGACAGATATGAGAGAGAATATCCTGCCATTGTGAGGGCCATACACCAGGAAAACGGCGGCCATGGCGAGGGGGTGAACACCGGAATCCGCAATGCTGCCGGGCTGTTTTACAAGGTGGTGGACAGCGACGACTGGGTGGATGAGCAGGTATTGAAAGAGGTCCTGGACCGGCTGGAAGAGCTGGGGGAGAGCGTGGACATGTTTGTCACCAATTTCCTCTATGACAAGGTAGGCGTCACCCGCAAAAAGACCATGGAATACAGCAAATATATGCCCAGAGATCAGGTCTTTACCTGGGAGGAGATGAAGCCCTTTCCGGTGGGAAAGTACCTGCTGATGCACGCGGTGATTTACCGCACTCAGGTGCTTCGCCAAAGCGGCATGGTGCTGCCGAAGCATACCTTTTATGTGGACAATATTTTTGTGTTTGATCCCTTTCCCTTTGTGAATCATATTTATTATCTGGATCAGACCTTATATCATTATTACATCGGCAGGGAGGACCAGTCGGTGAACGAAAAGGTGATGATCGGGCGGCTGGATCAGCAGATGAGGGTGAACCGGCTGATGGCGCAGTCCTATTTGAAAACCGCACCTGAGGACGGCCCGCTGCAGAAATATATGTTCAATTATCTTTCCATCATCACCACCATTTCCTCGGTCCTGGCCATCAAGAGCGGTACGGAGGAGAATCTGAAGAAAAAGGAACAGCTCTGGGCGGACTTAAGGCAGATGGATGAGGGACTCTATAAAAAGCTGAGACACACGCTTCTGGGTGTGGCCATGAATCTGCCGGGAAAGGCGGGCAGGAAGATCGCGGTTTGGGGTTATCAGGCCGCACAGAAGATTTACGGATTTAACTGAGGTGCTGGTATGAGTAAAAAGGAGCAAAAATATGACTATCTGATCGTTGGTACCGGTTTGTTCGGCGCTGTCTGTGCCCAGACACTGACCCAAAAGGGGAAAAAGTGTCTTGCCATCGATGTGCGGAGCCATATGGGCGGTAATATCTACACGGAGGAAATGGAGAGGATCCAGGTACATAAGTACGGCGCTCATATTTTCCATACCAGTAACCGGAAGGTGTGGGAGTATATCAACGGCTTCGCTGATTTTAACAATTACATCAACTCTCCGGTGGCACGGTACAGGGACGAGCTGTACAATATGCCCTTTAATATGAATACCTTCCATGGCCTGTGGGGTGTGATCACTCCCGCTCAGGCGAAAGCAAAGATCGCAGCCCAGATTGAGCAGCTGCACCTGGAAGAGCCGCAGAATCTGGAGGAGCAGGCCCTCTCCTTAGTGGGTCCGGATGTGTATGAAAAGCTGGTGAAAGGCTACACGGAGAAGCAATGGGGCAGAGACTGTAAGGACCTGCCCAGCTTTATCATCAAAAGGCTGCCCCTGCGCTTTACCTACGATAATAATTATTTTAATGACCGGTATCAGGGCATTCCCGTGGGCGGCTACACCCGGATCATTGAGAAAATGTTCGCGGGAACGGACATCCTGCTGAACACAGATTATAAGACGTTTATTCAGGAGAATCAGGCGGTCGCGGAGCGCATCATTTACACTGGCATGATCGATGCTTATTATGATTTTTGCTATGGTCCCCTGCAGTATCGCACAGTGTCCTTTGAGACCGAGGTGTTGGACTGTGACAATTATCAGGGCAACGCCGTGGTCAACTACACGGAACGGGAGGTGCCATGGACCCGCATCATTGAGCACAAGCATTTTGAGTTCGGCACCCAGCCAAAGACGGTGATCAGCCGGGAGTACCCCACCGAGTGGAAGCCCGGCATGGAGCCCTATTATCCCATCAATGATGAGGCCAATTCGGCGCTCTATGGGAAATATAAGGCGCTGGCGGACCAGGAGGAACATGTGTGGTTTGGCGGCAGGCTGGCCAGCTATCAGTATTTTGATATGGATAAGACCATTGAGGCGGCCTGGGCGCTGCTGGAGGAGCTTTCATGAGTTCTTTTCCGTCTCAGGGAAAACTGATCGCCTATGTGGACGGCAGCTACAATCCTGATTTGCAAAAATACGCTTTCGGCTGTGTGCTTCTGACGCCGGAGGGGGAGACTGTGGAGAGAAAGGGCAGCGGCTCCAGTGAAGACTGCGCGGCCATCCGCAATGTGGCCGGTGAGATGCTGGGAGCCATGTATGCCGCCCGTTTTGCCTGTGTCAAAGGGTACCGTGAACTTGAGATCCGCTATGATTACGAGGGCATTGAAAAGTGGGTCACAGGCGCCTGGAAGGCCAAAAAGGAGCTGACCCAAAAGTACGCCGCTTATATGCGGTCCCGGCAGCAGTATGTGCATCTTTCTTTTACCAAGGTCAGGGCTCACTCCGGGGATACCTATAATGACCGGGCGGATATGCTGGCGAAAGCGGCGTTAACGGAGCCGGAGGGGGTGCCCCAGGTGTAGGAGCCGTATGGAAAACCCTGATCATTACGGCGGAGAATAGTTACAATAAATACAAAAAGTCATTTCTATATAACGTAAAA
>JAJQGR010000240.1 GCA_021200345.1 Lachnospiraceae bacterium
CTAAAGAAGTTAACCCTGATCTGGAATATTTTGCTTTTTATAACTACAGGGTTATGAGTTTGCCGCTTTATGGCACAAATAGTTTTGAAGAAATCGTGAGCAATTTTTCCACATACGGAATTGCCCGTTTGTCAAAAGTCATGAATTACAGGGTATTTTGTCCTAATTGTGGTGGCCCGGTATTTAAAACCAATAATGGGCTGTATGGCTGTGCAAACAGATGCGGAATGATGGTAGGATATTTTAAAAGTGAGTTTTTGAATTCTCAGGAAATAGGACAGCTGCTGGCAGGCCACCCTGTAAAACATTGCTCAAAGCAAAAAGAAAATTTCTTAATACTCCCTCAATTTGCAAGTCCTGGTTATAATTCAAATCCAGGAAAGATGAAATATTATAGGTGGAAAATTAAAAAAATAGACGAGACTTGAATGCGATGGAGCACGCGGACGAAGCGGGTATGAGGGCAACGGCGGATCAGGACTGTACGTTTGTCCATATAGGAATCACATGTAAACTGGATGAGGAGATCGGCTTTTATACAAGCGGCGCATTTCAGCCGACAGAACTGAAATTCAACAGCCAGACAGTGAATGTATACGGGAATACCGGTGCGATCATCACAGACTGTAACTATGGACTACTACTGCTTGACGGAAACCCCACAACCCATCATTTTTGCCGTAACTGAGGTATATGCGATGGAGCAGGAGAACTGGAGGCTGGTTTCTTTCTTCTTTACCGCTCTTGTGTATTAAATAAACATTTGCTGGATCGTTTTTATGGCCCTGTGGAGCAGGACGAGCTGTCAGGAAGAATACTGTTCTTTCTTTTCCAGGGAGCGGCTCCGGAAAAGTGGATGCTGGAGGCAGGGGAATACACCGTGAATCGGTTTGCCGGGCTTTACGGGATGAACTACGCCGGCATGGCAACTGACAGAAAACAGGCTCAGGAACTGGCAAAGACATTGAAGTAATAAGCAGCAGACAAGCCGAGACTTCCATCGAAGCCCCGGCTTGTACATTATCTGGCGCAGCCGCCCTAAAATAGGATTGGCTGCGCTGAATTTTTGTCTTTTAGCTTTTAAACAAGGACGCTAGTATAATATAAGTCATCTGGACACATAATGTTTCACTATAAAATTAGATGCTCCAAATATATCCTCATACAACAAGATCCATCCATCTCCCAAACTCAGCCAGTGGGATCAGCTTCTCGCCGTAGGTTTCTTCCCTTGTAATCAACAGCGCATTCTGCGGCATTTCCTGCCCGAGATATGCCCAGAAAGCCTCCATCAACGTATCAGGACGAATGTTGAGTACACTTCCTGTACTCAGAATACACCAGATGCCGTTCTCCTCCAGACGCCAGTCCAGGATTCCCTTTTTAAGATCTACCAGAGCAGTGTTCTTTTTTGAACTCTTTTCAAAAAGGATTTCCTCCTGAGCCATGAACGAGGAAAAGACATTTTGCCAGTTTCCCTGGGGAGAACGTCCCTCCCGGAATCTGACCCGATATTCCGCTGCTACAACACAAGCCATGGCGTTCGCTGTTTTTTCCGGCAGCAAACGTACATCTGTGATCTCAATTCCCTCCGCGGAACAGGCGTTAAACCTGTCTATGAAATCCTGGCTGGAAATGGGAGTATTGACCTCAATGTCCACATATTCTCCGTTGCTCTCCAGTCCGATGCCTAAAGGCGCAGCAAAGGACATGATCTGATGAGGGCTGAAGCCTGTGGTATAAGCTACGTCAATGTCCGCACGGCGCAATGCTTTCTGGAAAAAACGCATGACATCCAGATGCCCGATAAATTTCAGCACGCCGTATTTTCGAAATTTGATTCGCAGTTTCATAACGCACCCCCATTCTGAACGTCACTCTTCCCGGTGTTCTTTTCAAAGCACACGCCGCCTCCAAATCTCGCTGCCCCGCAGCCCTGGCATTGAGCCCGGCAGTTGGGAGAGACCGTCTCAGCCTGGGCTTTTTTCCATTCTCTTTTCAAAAATTCCTTGCTGACGCCGCAGTCTAAAAAATCCCAGGGGAAAATCTCATCCAGCGGCCGCTCTCTGGTCGTATAAAAATTTGGATCAATTCCGCATTCTGCAAAGGTTTCCATCCAGATTTCATTGTGAAAATACTCGCTCCAGGCGTCGTAAATGCAGCCCTTTTGATATACCTTCAGAATCACTTCGGAGAGTTTTCTGTCTCCTCTGGCAAGCACCCCTTCCAGCACACTCATATCCGCCTCGTGCCAGTTGTACTTAATAGACTTCTGATTGAGCTGGGAAGCAATGGCCTTACGGGTGGTATAAGCTTTCTCAATAAACTGCTCTTTCGTACATTGGGGCGCCCACTGAAAGGCAGTGAAAGGCTTGGGTACGAAAAAGGAGGTACTGGCTGTGACCTGCACCCGCCCATTGACCCGCGCCTCCTTGGGCACAGTATCGTAAAAGGTAGCGGCGACCTTATTGGCCAGATCGGCAATGCCGCAGATGTCCTCCTGGGTTTCTGTAGGCAAACCCAGCATGAAATAAAGCTTCACCTTGGTCCAGCCGCCTTTAAATGCTTCCGCCGCGCCGTTTAAAATATCTTCCTCGGTCAGTCCCTTATTGATCACATTTCTCATCCGCTGGCTTCCGGCCTCCGGCGCGAAAGTCAGGCTGCTCTTTTTGATGTCCTGTACCTTCTGCATCACATCCAGAGAAAAAGAATCGATTCTCAGAGAGGGCAGAGAAATATTGACGTGTCGTTTGTCGCATTCTTCTATCAGGAAATCGATCAGCTCCGGAAGCTTTGAATAATCGCTGGAGCTTAATGAACTCAGGGTAATCTCTTCCTGACCGGTATTTTTCAACATGGCAACAGCATATTTCTTGTTCCACTCCAGGCTTCGTTCCCGCACAGGCCGATAAAGCTGTCCCGCCTGACAGAAGCGGCAGCCCCGGATACAGCCGCGCATAATTTCCAGAACCACCCGGTCCTGAACCACTTTCATGTAGGGAACCACCGGCTTTTCTGGATAATAGGTATCGGAAATGTTCATCTCCACTTCTTTCAGCACCTTTGCGGGAACAGCAGGCCGGTTTGGAGTAATGGAGAGAATGGTGCCGTCCTCCTTGTAGGCCACATCATAAAATGCAGGCACATACATTCCTGGAATCTGCGCTGCCTTATACAGGAATTCAACACGGCTGTCGCCGTTTCGACGGCTTTCCTTGTATAAATCCAGAAGCCTCCGGTACTGCGTTTCCCCTTCGCCGATATAAAACATGTCAAAGAATGCCGCGATAGGCTCCGGATTGTAAGTGCAAGGACCGCCGCCCATAACGATGGGACAGGTCCAGTCTGTTCGTTCACTGGCAAGCAGCGGAATCTGAGACAAATCCAGCACCTGTAAAATGTTGGTGTAGCACATCTCATACTGGATTGTGATGCCCAAAAAGTCAAAGTCTTTGATTGGGTCCTGACTCTCCAGCGCAAAAAGAGGAATGTGCTGTTCTCTCATCACCTTGTCCAGATCCGTCCAGGGACTATAGACACGCTCACACCAGGTATCCTCAAATTTGTTAAACATATCATAGAGAATCTGAATGCCCAGATGGGACATGCCAATTTCGTACTGGTCCGGAAAACACATGACGAATCGAACGTCAATCTCGTCTTTATTTTTGTATACCGCGTTGATTTCATTGCCAATATAGCGGGCAGGCTTTTCTATACTTAGTAAGATATCATCGCTTAACGCTAATTTTCGCATGGATTACCTCTTATTTTATTCCCAATTTTCGTGTTTTCAGTATATAAAATTTTCGAGATAATATCAATTCATTTTTGAGAGCTGAATGAAAAAGTGAAAAAGCCACGACCGGAAAGATCATTTTTTCCTTTCCGGCCGTGGCGGTTTAATGACTTTTTAAATATTGTGATAAGGAGCTGGGGTGCCATCTACTGTATCCTTTGCGATTTTACCACCGCGGTAGCCGGAGATAAG
>JAJQGR010000056.1 GCA_021200345.1 Lachnospiraceae bacterium
CACCATATCCTGCTCCATCGCCAGAGAAAACACATTTTCAAAGCTGACCGCCTCCGGCAGTCTGGCAATGGTCTCAGCTTCATATCCCGCGTAATAGCGATTGCGGTACAGTGAAAGAAGAGCCGGAAAAGAATAGGTCTCCCCTCCGGGTCTGCTCTTCACAGATACAGGGGGCAGGCCCTCCCCCGGGCACAGGCTGATCTGGGCATAGCTTACCCCAAGGTCAATGCCAAGCAGCAGTCCACCGCGGTTTTCTCTGTTGATCCTGTCCATAAATTCCGGTTTCTCGAACATAGTCCCCTCGTTTATTTTGGCACAAAAAGCCCTGTCAGGGCATCCATCTTAAAGTAATCCTCCAAAGCCTTGTACAGCTTCTCATTCTCACGGTTTTCTCTCTCCGCAAGCATCTGATTAATACGGCCAAAGCGACTTCCCTGACCGTCAAAATCCAGACTGGACTGCTCTACCCCCTGCTTAAGCAGCACTTCCTCGCTGCCCTCCAGCGTATAAACCTCATACTGAAGCCGTTCATGATAAAAAAGCAGAAACTGTCTGGCATACAGGCCCTCACAGATCTTTTCCATCGGGAAGGACTGCTCCTTTGCCGGTTCCTGTTCGATCCCCTGGAGAAGCTTACAGCGCACCCATACCGGTCCGTTTGCCTGTCCCCTGTACTCCAGGACCTGGTAAGCCTCTTTTTCCAGAATGGCCTCAAAAAGCGTATGAAAGGATTTAAACCAGGAAAGATATACGCCGTCCCGGTAAAATTGTTCCAGCCAGAGCCGGGCCAGATCAAGCACCTCCTGCTTTTGTCTTCCCAGGCCGGCCCGCAGAATGCTCTCCAGAAAATTGATGCGGACTGTCGGACTAAACTCTGTTCCCTCCGCCGCCATATCCGTAATCAGGGAAATCTGCACTGGTCCCACGGCTTCCTTTTTCAGACAGCTCAGAAGCCCGGAAAACTCCAAAAACTGCTGCAGCAGGGAATTGTCCTGTCTGGAACTGGCGGCCAGAATCTCCTCTGTATTGGTTAAAATATACTGCTCCTGCGTCATTTGTCCGATCAGGCTGTCCGCAAAACGGGAGGTGTCCGCCGCGAAAGCCTGCGCTCTGGCAAAAAGAATTCCTTTCTCCAGCAGCGTGGCATCCCAATGGCTCATCAGCCAGCTCAGACCCCAGGCGCCGATATTCTCCTCCCGGTAACGATCCTGCCAGAAGGACAGTTCCCGGGCCTGTCCCTCGACACCGTCATCGAAGACCTGCGCCATAACATACTCAATCTCTTCTGTCTGGTTCCCTCTCTCCAGCACAGGAACAATCCTGGCAGCAAAGCCCTGCTTGTAATCCTCCGTAATAAGAGGATCCTGAAATACGTGAAGAACTCCGGGCAAAAGGCTGCCCAGATCCTCCTCCTTCGTCCCTTCGATCACCGCCATCTGATACAGGCCATATTCGCCCGCATGGTCGCTGAGCCAGGCACCCCAGCCGGCAGAATCCATCATGGGTGTGACAACAGCCTCCTGACAGGGCCACCGCTTTCCGAAATGGTCCTCCGCCCACAGAACATAGTGACTGCCAAACAACGGCAGGATGGCCGTCCGGTTTTTGATTTCACCGCGAATCTCCTGCCAGTAATCCTCATATTCTACAATAGCCGTTCCCTCAGACAACGGCAGCCTTTCCACACGGCAGGAATAACAGATGTCCGCCAGAAGCTCTCCCTGATCAGAAGAAAGCATGGGCGATACCAAAAAATTGCTGTACAGATAGCACAGGCCGGCATTGACCTTTCCCTGCCGGAACTGATCCATCATAAAGGGCTGAATCAGCGGCTCATACTCCCGGTACAAAGAAAGCCAGCGGGAGCGATATTTGTGCACCAGCGCATACAGATAAGCGCATCGCACCTCGTCCGTCGGAGTGCTGTGAGCGAAATAATGAAGCACCGCCATGGGGATTTCCCTTTCAGCAGACAGCTCCTCCCCATCCATCTGCCAGCTTTCCACCGGCAGAGACTCCAGATAAATCTCGTACAGACCGTTTCCGCTCAGGCCCTCTTCAATGGCCCGGCGGTACCAGACCGTCATCCCCTCTTCCCTGTGTTTTCCCAAAACTCCCTGCCGGCAGATTGCCTCCAGCAGCACCTTCCCTGGCGCCACCTCATAGATTCCCTTCAGCAGAGGCAGGTACAGGGGTCTGTAAAAATTCAGGGTAGCCATATACTCCGCGGTAATGCCGGCCAGAGAAATAGAAATGCCTGTATGACGCAGCATAAAAATCAGCAGGTGCTCCTCAAACTCCGACGTCTCGTAAACAAAACCCGGATTTCTTTCTATCAGAGCCCGCGCTTCCAGATACAAAAGCGGACTGTGACAGCCCCGAATAAACATTCCTTTCAGATAATGGTACTGTTCAGCGGCATCCGCCATATTTTCTTTATTTAAATAATAATAAAACCAGGAAATCTGCCACAGAGAAGGATACTTTAAGGAGAGTTCTCTCAGTTTCCCGATCACCTTTTCATCATAAGCCGGATCGTCCTGCATCAATGTGGTCAGATAAAGATAATAGGCATGACAAAGGGGGAAACGGTCACTGTAGTCCAGAAGCCACACGGAGCACTCGTCCAGCAGATTCTCCACTGCCGCACCGTCCTGACGCATAATACAAAGCTGGGCGAAAAACAGCTGCGCACTGATATCAGTGTCGGATTCCTCCAGAAGCTGGCGCACGATCTCTTCCGAGGCCGCCAGCCAGTCCAGACGACTCACTCTTTTGAGACGCATATCAATATAGAGTTGTGTCAGCCTTACGCGCAGTTTCCGTGAATTTGTGTTCATCGTCCGTGCCTTCCATCTTTGTCCATACCGTAAATAGTATAGCACATATTGGCAAGCTTTCACAACAGGACAATTTAATTTTATTCTTGTAATGAAAAAGGAAACCCGGGCTCCTTTTTCAGAGGCCCGGGTCTATGTGCTTTTTACACTTTTTATGCTTTTATGAAAGCTCTTTTGCCCAGCTTTGCGCCATATCGGTCTGTTCCCAGGTCATGTCCGCGGTATTGCTGCCAAAATGTCCGTAGCTTGCGGTCCGGCTGTAGACAGGCTTTCTCAGATCCAGCCTGCGGATGATTGCCGCGGGACGCAGATCCAGATCTCTTCTGATCAGTTCGCTGATCTTTCCGTCAGAAATCTTTCCGGTGCCGGAAGTATCCACCAGCACGCTCGTGGGCTCTGCCACACCAATGGCATAGCTTAACTGCACCTCGCACCTGTCAGCCAGTCCTGCCGCCACCACATTCTTGGCAATGTATCTGGCCATATAGGCCGCCGACCGGTCTACCTTGGAGGGATCCTTGCCGGAAAAACAGCCGCCGCCATGTCTGGCGTAGCCTCCATAGGTATCCACAATGATCTTTCTCCCGGTCAAACCGGTGTCACCGGCGGGTCCGCCGATCACAAAACGTCCCGTAGGGTTGATATAAAGCTTTGTGCCGCTATTTAACAGGTTCTCCGGAATAGAAGGAAGGATAACTTCTCTCTTGATATCCTCACGCAGCTGCTCCAGGGCGATTCCGTCTCTGTGCTGGGTCGAAACCACAACTGCCGTAACGCATGCCGGCTTTCCTGCCTCGTCGTATTCCACTGACACCTGACCTTTCCCGTCCGGTAAAAGATACGGCAGGATGCCCTCCTCCCTGACGTAAGTCAGTCTCCTTGTGAGTTTGTGCGCCAGCTCAATAGGAAGCGGCATGAGGCTCTCCGTCTCCGTGCAGGCAAAACCAAACATGATTCCCTGATCGCCCGCGCCGCTCTCCAGCTCTTCCTCCCTGTTGACTCCCATTGCGATGTCCGGGGACTGAGCGTGGATATCCACCTGAATTTGGCAGGTATCTGCATCAAAGCCTATGCCTGGTACGGTATAGCCAATGCTGCGTATCACCTCTCTGGCCACAGCCTCGTAGTCTA
>JAJQGR010000201.1 GCA_021200345.1 Lachnospiraceae bacterium
CGCCAGGGGCAATGAGAAAGAGGAGATTTTGCTGCTGGGAGAGCGCCAGGTCAACCAGACCATTCCGTTGATCCTCTGTAAGGAGGAGGATGTGGAGGGCAATCACGGCGCGACCATCGGAAGGCTGCCGGAGCAGGTGCTGTTTTATCTGGGAACGAGGGGCATCCCGGCCCAGGCGGCGGAGGATCTGATCGCTTCAGCCAGGCTGGAGGCGGTGTGTGCCAGGATTCCGGATGAGAAGGTACAGCAGACCGTAAGGGCATTTCTGTGTGCCATGTCCAGAGAGAGGATTTGCGGATGAAAAATTATAAAGAAGACTTTCCGCTTTTGATGAATACCGACCTTGCCTATCTGGACAACGCGGCCACGGCTCAGCGCCCGGCGGCGGTGCTGGACGCGGTGCAGGATTTCTATGTCAGATCCAACGCCAATCCTCTGCGGGGACTGTATGACCTGGCGGTGGACGCCACGGGGCGCTATGAGGCGGCCAGAGAGCGGGTACGGGCATTTCTTAACGTGGAAAAGACCGAAGAGATTATTTTCACCAGAAATACCACCGAGAGCGTCAATCTGGTGGCATACAGCTATGGGCTGACCAATTTAAAGCCCGGGGATGAGATTCTGATTACCATTGCGGAGCATCACAGCAACATGCTGCCCTGGCAGATGGTGGCCAGACAAACCGGGGCTACTTTGAAATATCTGGACTGCGAGCCGGATGGAAGCTATCCGGCGGAACGGATTGGGGAAGCGATCACACCGAACACCAGGCTGGCAGCCATCGGCCATATTTCCAATGTACTGGGATGCAGAAACCCGGTGGAGGAGATCATTGCCGGAGTCCATCAAAATGGCGGTGTGGTGCTGGTGGACGCGGCTCAGAGCGCCCCTCACATTCCGGTGGATGTGCAGGCGCTGGACGCGGATTTTCTGGCTTTTTCCGGACACAAGGTTTATGGCCCCATGGGTATCGGCGTTCTTTACGGAAAGGAACATCTGCTGAAGGATATGCCGCCTTTCATGAGCGGCGGAGAGATGATCTCCTATGTGAAAAGGGAGGGGGCCGTGTATGCGGAGCTTCCTCACAAATTTGAGGCCGGAACGGTCAATGCCGCGGACGCGGTAGGGCTGTCGGCAGCCCTGGATTATATCGAAGAGATTGGCTGGGATGTGATCCGGGAGCGGGAGGAGGCGCTGACGAAGTATGCCTTTGAGGGGATGACCGCGGTGCCGGGAGTTCACATCCTTGGCAACAGTGACTACAGACAGCATCACGGGATCTTAAGCTTTACCCTGGATGGAGTCCATCCCCATGATATCGCTGCCATTCTGGCGGATGATCATGTGGCTGTTCGCGCCGGTCATCACTGTGCCCAGCCGCTGCTTGCCCACCTGGGAGTGCGCTCCAGCGCCAGAGTGAGTCTTGCGTTTTATAACACTGAGGAAGATATTGACAGACTGTTAAACAGCCTGAGAACCATAAGGAGGAAAATGGGCCTTGGCGAATCAAACCTTTTATAATGAAATCCTGACCGATCATAATCTGCACCCTTACCATAAGGAGCGTCTGTCGGACGCCAATCTGGTGCTGGAAGGCATCAATCCTTCCTGCGGCGACGATATCATACTGCAGCTGAAGGTGGAGGACGGCGTCATTGTGGACGGTACCTTTGAGGGGGACGGCTGCGCCATCTCCCAGGCCTCTGTGGACATCATGCTGGATATGGTGGTGGGCCGCACGAAGGAAGAGGCACTCCGTATCGCCGGGCTGTTTCACAAAATGATCGAGGGCAGCGCCAGCGAGGAGGAGATCGAGGAGCTGGAGGAGGCGGGAGCCCTGCGGGATATTTCCCATATGCCGGCCCGGGTCAAGTGCGCGGTGCTGGGCTGGAATACCATGAAAGAAATGCTGGATAAAGTCTGAGAAAAATGTTAAAATTTCGTAAAAAATGTGCGCTAAAAAACTTACATTTTTTTGTTGACAAACGACAGGAAGAATGCTATATTAGCTTAGTCGGTTGCGACAAAGAAAGGGATCTTAGCTCAGCTGGGAGAGCACCTGCCTTACAAGCAGGGGGTCACAGGTTCGAGCCCTGTAGGTCCCATTATGGCGAAGTAGCTCAGTTGGCGAGAGCACACGGTTCATACCCGTGGTGTCGAGGGTTCAAATCCCCCCTTCGCTACGCAAAAAGGAACTTCTCAGTATCCGGGAAGTTCCTTTTTTGTTGTTATTTCAGCTTTTTCTGCAGGGTTTTCTTCACATGAAAATAAGCTGGTATCAGGAACAGGTCCGCAAAAACCCAGGCCACCGGATTCCCCAGACATGACCCGGTAAAGCCCAGCACAGGCACCAGGGCGAAAGCGGTGATGGCTCTGGCTGCCATCTCAAACACCCCGGCCAGAATGGCAAACCGGGGGAAGCCCATGCCCTGAATGGTAAATCGGATAATGTTGATCAACGCCAGCGGGAAATAGAAAGCGGTGTTCATATTCAGGTAAAAGGCGGCGTTGCTCAGAACGACGGTTTCATCCCCTGTCACAAACAGGCCGGCCAGACTGCGGCCCGCCAGCAGGCTGAGCGCGAATGCAAAAGCGGAATAAACCGCCGCCATCACAATGCAGGCGCGCATTCCCTGTCCGATCCGGTCCAGCTTCCCGGCGCCGATGTTCTGACCGCTGTAGGTGGCCATGGTAGCGCCCATAGCGTCAAAGGGACAGCATAAGAACATGCTGACCTTGCTTCCGGCAGTGACGGAGGCCACGGCGATGGAGCCCAGGGAGTTGGTGGCGGTCTGCAGAATCACGCTGCCGATGGCGGTGATAGAATACTGCAGGCCCATGGGAATGCCCATGCCGCACAGAATCCCCATCAAATGAAAATCAGGTCTCCATTCCTCTCTGGAAATCTTCATCAGTTCAAATTTTTTCAGCATATAAAACAGACAGCAGACGCCGGAGATGGCCTGAGAAATGACGGTAGCCCAGGCGGCGCCGGATACCCCCATATTCAGCACCAGAATGCAGAAAATATCCAGTCCGATGTTCAGAAAAGAGGACATCAGCAGGAAAAATACCGGTGTTTTGCTGTCCCCCAGGGCCCGCATAAAGCCGGAGAGAATGTTATAAAGGCAGGTGGCGGGGATCCCCAGGAAAATGATCCAGATATACCTGTACGCTTCCTCCAGAATATTGTCCGGGGTCTGCATCAGTACCAGGATATTGCGGCAGAAAAAGCAGGTGACCGCGGCCATGAGAATGGAAAAGAAAGCGATCAGCCAGGCGCTGTTAGCGATGAATCTGCGGACGGCGCTCTCATTGCCGGCACCGAACTGCTGTGATACAGGGATGGAAAAGCCGCTGCACAGTCCCATGCAGAAGCCAATGATCAGAAAATTCACCGAACCGGTGGAGCCCACGGCGGCCAGAGAATCCACGCCAAGAAAGCGGCCCACAATCATGGTGTCCGCCATGCTGTAAAACTGTTGGAACAAATAGCCGCACAGAAGGGGGAGGGAAAATCCCAGAATCAGTTTTGTGGGAGAGCCGTTTGTCAGGTCTTTTGTCATAAGTAATCCGCCCTTTCCCGGAGACCGCTTTTTGCAGTCTGCCGCCTTTTTCTCAGGCGACATCATAAATGAACGGACTCCGGAATGCAATTCGCATTTTCTCCAAAAAGAAAAAGCAAACAGAGGGCAGAATTGTCGATGTTTTACGCTTTGTCAGGCGGTGATGACCGTGCCGCCCTTTCCCCGGATGGCGTCTCTGATCAGGGACATGGAGGTGATCAGAACCTTTCCTTCCGGTACCGCCGCCAGATAGGTCAGAGCCGCCTGGATTTTTGGCGCCATGGTGCCCTTGCCGAACTCGCCTTCCTCCAGAACTGTCTAATATACACATCTCCGAGCCACAG
>JAJQGR010000347.1 GCA_021200345.1 Lachnospiraceae bacterium
GTGTCATATCCTTCACCGGAATTTTTGTTTTGGCGGTTGATGTTTCATTACTCATAAGTGTTTTCCTCCAGTAAATAATGCAAGCAGGTATTTTCCGGCAAATGGTTATCAAGCCTTCATGCAGTATTTTCAAAGCTGTAAATCGGATTGTCAACCATTTGCCAACGGTAAGTTTACAATTAAAAATCAGGATTGTCAACCACTGTTTTTAAATTATGGTTGACAATCCATTACAACGCTCTGTCTACACTGTATAATACTGCGCCTGCGCCTCCCACAGCTCCCGGTACAGCCCCTCCTGCACCACCAGCTCCTCATGACTGCCTCTCTGCACCACATTCCCGTTATCAAAGACCAGAATATCCTGACAGAAACGGCAGCTGGCCAGGCGGTGAGAAATATAAAAGGCCGTCTTTCTCCCCACCATTTTGTCAAAGCCAGCATACACCTGGCACTCGCTCACCGGATCCAGAGCCGCGGTGGGCTCATCCATGATCACAAAGGCTCCCGCCTTATAGATAGCTCTGGCGATGGCCATCTTCTGCCGCTCGCCGCCGGAAAAATTCACACCAGACTCATCAAACTCTTTTCCCACGAAGGTATCAAGCCCCTGCGGCAGCTCTTCAAATCGCTCCTTCAGCCCGACCCGCGTCAGGGCGTCCCATGCCCGCTCCTCGTCCACATCCTCACCCGCCGCGATATTTTCTCCTGCCTTCAGTGAAAAAATCCGATAATCCTGAAACACCACGGAGAACAGGCGCAAATAATCCTCATAATCATATTTGCGGATATCGATTCCGTTCAGCTTAATAATGCCCTCCGTCACATCATACAGGCGGCACAGCAGCTTGATAAAGGTGGTCTTGCCGGAGCCGTTTCGCCCCACAATGGCGCAGCGCTCCCCAATGTCCAGACTTAAATTTAAGTCCCGCAGCACATAGGTCTCACTGCCCGGATATTTAAAAGAAACATGGGCGAATTCTACTAAAAACCGATCGTCCCGCCGCTTTTCCACCGGAAGGCTGCCCTTATAAAGGGGATTTTTCACATTCATATAGTCCAGATAGTCCCGGCCAAAGCCGGCGGCATTTTTAAAGGCTCCGATCCCAATCATCAGCAGGTTGATATCCTGCACACACTGCAGCACGCTGCCCGCACAGCGGACCACACTGCCGATGGAGATCAGACCGGCCCAGGCGCAGAGCGCGGTGTAGAGATAGATGCAGCCGGTGTCAAACGCGGACACGCTCTCCCGCTTCGCCCTCATCACAAGACGGTCCTTTTCCATAGCGCGCCAACATTTCCCAATCGCCTCCTCATTGCCGCAGACGCCCTCCTCGACCAGGTCCTCCTGGGCAAAGATCCGCAGGTCCTTTCCGCTCTCCGTCCCAGACAAAACCGACTGGAGAAAATAATCCCGGCTTCTGGACAATCCGGCCAGCGCATCATCATCCTTTTTGGTCTGCTCGTTCGTTCTGATACCCCAGCGGTACATTTTCCATACACAAGCCAACAGAAACGCGATAAGCCCGACAGACAGAAGACCGAAACCAGCCATACTCGACCCGGCGATCCTCACAAACAGAGGCACCACCACGCACAGCACTGTGATCAGACCGAACAGACCCTGCAGAATATCGTCAAAGGGCCAGATCAGCATCCAGTAAATCCCGCCCCAGCGACTGACCACCTGCTCCTGCCTGCGTTTTTTCTCCTGCACCTGCGCATTCTCTAAAAGCTCATAATCCATGGCCATGCCGGCTTCGTTCATATCCAGGTTCTGCCGCTCCAGGATGTTCTCCATGCGGGCATCGAACTGCTGCCGCAGAATATTCGCGACGGTATTCACCACAAAAATAACCGCAAGCCATATCGCGAGCGTCCGTATCAGGTCCGCAAACGCCGCCCCGTCAAGCAACTCATCCACCAGTACGCCTAACATCATGACCGGCAGGTAGGACTTCACCCCGGTAAATAAATTGGCCAAAACGCAGAAAACGATAGTGGAGCGATTGTTTTTCGCGTACAGAGCGAATAGCTGGCGCAGCACTTTAATATCTTCTTTCATCAGCTTCATCTCCCATAATCCGGCGGCGCTCCTCTTCCCTCGCCTGTTCCCGGTAATATCTGCTTTGCATCTCAAACAGCTCCGCGTATTTTCCGCCCGCTTCCATCAGACTCTCATGCGTCCCCTCCTCCGCGATCTGCCCGTTTTCCAGCAGAATAATCCGGTCGCAGAACCGCGTGCTGGACAGCCGGTGGGAGATAAAAATCGAAGTTTTTCCCTCCCCCAGCTCGCCGTATTTTAAATAAATCTCATTCTCGGCGATAGGATCCAAAGCCGCCGTAGGCTCATCTAAAATCAGCAGCCGCGCGTCCTTATACAGCGCCCGCGCCAGCAAAAGCCGCTGTTTTTCCCCGCCGGAGAAATCCACCGCGTCATCATACACTTCCTTCACCAGAAGGCTCTTCTCCTTTTGAGAAAGCTTTGACAGAACCGCCCCGAAATCCGATTTCTCTAACGCCCTCTCCATCTGCGCTTTCTCCGGATGTTTGGTGGAAGTAATATTTTCCTCCACTGTCCCCGGCAGGATGGTATAGTCCTGGAAAAGCACAGACAACAGACTGTAATACTGCCTCCTCTCAATTTTTTCCAAAGGAAGGCCATTGACCAGGATTTCTCCCTCTGTGGGCTGATAAAAGCCGCAGAGCAGCTTAACCAAAGTGGTTTTCCCGGCGCCGTTTAAGCCGATCAACGCCAGCTTTTCCCCGGCCTGTACCGTCAGATTGATGTGAAATAAAACCGGCGTCTCCTGACCGGGATAAGTGAAACTCACATTTTTCAGCTCTATCGTCAGGCCGGTGTCTGATGACGGGGCCGCCTTTTCCGCCGACAGCGTCTCCCCTTCATTTCTGTGCTCCGGCGTGTCAAAAAATTTCCGCAGACTGCCAATCACATTAGCAGCCGCGCCGAGAGACAGCGCTTTATTCAATCCCAAGGAAAAATACTGCCCGAAGCTTGTCACAAAACCGAAATACAGCACAAACTCCGCAAGTGTCATTTTCCCGCACGATGCCGCATACAGCAGGTACCCATAAATCAAGCCGTTGCGAAGCAGGTCTATGAGATAATCTCCCGTCCCCGTCAGAATATACCAGTTGTGCACCCGGACATACTCCCGGTTCATCTCATCCAGATTGTCCCGGTATTTTTTCATCAGCCAACCGGACATATGATAGAGGCGAATGTCCTTACCCGCTGCAGGCTCCATAGTGCTCTCCTCAAGATAAGAAAGCTTTCTCGAATAAGCCTCCTGCACCGGGTAGGACTTTCCCTGCTTTTTGGTCGCAAGTGATAAAAGCTGCATGGAAAAAACGCAGCTTAAAATCGCCAGCAGCGGAATCCACCACTGCACGCGGGCCAGCAGCACCCCGTAAAACAGCACCGGAAACAGGCAGGACAGCAGGGATGACACAGACTGCACAATCGTATTGATTCCCCTGCCGCTGTAAATGGCCATATGCGCGGCGTGGGCGTTGTTCTGAAAGCTCTCGCTCTCCAGAATATCGTAATCCACCCGCATTTTTTTGCGCACATAGGGCCTGGAATAATGCAGGCGGTAGGTATATGCATCGAAATAGCCTCTCCGTTCCTCCACACCGCTTGCCACATTCGCAAGCCACATGATCAAAAACAGTATCACAATCCGCAGCAGCAGCTCTTTTAACTGCCACTCCTGCGTCAGCCCCTCCACAATCACCGATGGCAGTAAATTGCCCGCGTAGTTTCCAATCAGTGCTGCGATCGGCCACAGCAGGCTCACCCAGAATATCCCCGTCTCCCACTGGTGCAGATTTCTGAAATGCTAGCGCAGATTTGCGGAGAAGCTGTTTGTT
>JAJQGR010000186.1 GCA_021200345.1 Lachnospiraceae bacterium
CCTGCATGCAGTTATCTACTACCAGTGAAATGCTGGAATATGAAGTTTTGGATGAGGGAAAGGCGGGTGTTTTCGGTATTGGCTCCAGACCTGCTGTCATTAAGGCAAGAGTAAAGGCCACCCTGACAGACAATGTAAAAGCTTTTCTGAATGATGTATTTGCTGCCATGGGCTCTGAGGTTTTAGTCACAGTTGATTATAATGAAGAAGAAAAGACTGTGGATGTGGACCTAAAGGGTGATGATATGGGGATGCTGATCGGCAAGCGTGGTCAGACTCTGGATTCTCTGCAGTATCTGGTATCCCTTGTGGTAAATAAGAATACCGAAGAGTATATTCGTGTCAAGGTGGACACGGAAAACTACAGACAGAGAAGAAAAGAAACCCTTGAAAATCTGGCAAAGAATATTGCTTCCAAGGTGAAAAGAACCGGCAGGAGCGTATCTTTGGAACCGATGAATCCCTATGAGAGAAGAATCATTCACGCAACTTTACAGAATGATAAGTATGTGACCACTCATAGTGAGGGCAACGAACCTTACAGGAGAGTTGTGGTAACACCAAAAGGAAATTACAGACCGGAGGGCAGAGAGAGAAGATACAACAGCCGTCCCAGACGTCAGAGCTACGATGATTGAATTCAGTTAAAATAATATGTAAGGGAAAAACCAGGGATGTTTCTCTGATTTTTCTTTTCATGAAAAGAATTTTGTGATATTGTTATGCAAAAGGGCTGGAGAAAAGGAAATTTTTATGGCATTTAAGACAGATACAAACGCAGCAATTTCTACAGGAATGAGTGATTCCGGAATTGGAATTGTGAGGATCAGCGGCGGGGACGCCATTGAAATTGCTGATAAGATATTCAGAAGTCCGAAGACCGGAAAAAAACTGACCGACGTGAAGGGCAATACCGTTCATTACGGATATATTTATGATGGAGATGAGCTGATTGATGAAGTGATGGCGGTTGTGCTGAAAGCGCCCAGAAGCTATACCACAGAGAATACTGTGGAAATCAACTGTCATGGCGGAGTTTTGATGGTGCAGAAAATCCTGGAAACGGTGCTGAAAGCAGGAGCACGGATGGCTGAACCCGGAGAATTTACAAAGCGGGCTTTTTTAAATGGCAGGATTGATCTGTCAAGGGCGGAAGCCGTGATTGATGTGATTCATTCCAGGAATGAATATGCCTTACGTGCGGGTACGAGACAGCTGAGAGGAAATATTTACGAGATTGTCTCGGAAATGAGAAAAAAACTGATCTATGAGATTGCCTTTATTGAGTCTGCTATTGATGACCCGGAGCATATCAGTCTGGAAGGGTTTTATGAGAGAATCACTGAGATTGTCCGGAATGTAATTGATCAGATTGAGAAACTGATTCAATCGGCGGACAGTGGGAAGCTGATGAAAGAAGGAATCCAGACGGTCATATTGGGAAAGCCGAACGCCGGGAAAAGCTCTCTGATGAATCTGATTGTGGGGTCGGAAAAGTCGATTGTGACAAATGTGGCAGGAACAACCAGAGATGTACTGGAGGAAAATATCAGGATTCATGGTCTGGGGCTGAATATTGTAGACACTGCCGGAATCAGGGATACAGAGGATATTGTGGAAAAAATCGGCGTGGAAAAAGCTTTATCTTATGCGGAAAACGCGGATTTGATTGTGTATGTGGCAGACAGTTCTACCCAACTGGATGATAATGATTATGAGATTATTGATTTTATCAAAGATAAAAAGGTGATTATCTTATTAAATAAATCTGATCTGGAGGAAAGAACGGATGAAAAAAGTCTGAAGTCTGTTCTGGAGAGAAGATATGGCAGTATTAAAAATGACAATATTGTCATAATTAAAACCTCCGCAAAGGAAAAATCCGGTCTGGAGGAATTTGAAAGCGCTGTGAGAAACATGTTCTTTCAGGGAAAGCTTTCAATGGATGATGAGATCGTGATTACCAATCTGCGGCATAAGGAAGCTTTGATGGATGCCCGGGACAGTCTGAAGCTGGTTTTGAAAGCTGTAGAGGAGGAAATGCCGGAGGATTTTCTGAGTATTGATTTGATGAATGCCTATTCTTCCCTGGGCTATATTATTGGGGAAGAAGTGGGAGAAGATTTAATTGAGGAGATTTTCTCAAAATTCTGTATGGGGAAATAAAGAGGTTATCGTTTATGCCGCAAATCAGAGAAAAAGTGGATGTATGCGTTATAGGGGCCGGACATGCTGGCTGCGAGGCGGCGCTGGCCTGCGCCAGGCTTGGATTGGAGACTGTTATTTTTACAGTCAGCGTGGACAGTATTGCTCTTATGCCCTGTAACCCGAATATCGGAGGATCTTCCAAGGGACATCTGGTAAGAGAAGTGGACGCCCTGGGCGGAGAAATGGGCAAAAATATTGATAAAACCTTTATTCAGTCCAAGATGTTGAATGTGTCAAAAGGACCCGCAGTCCATTCGCTGCGGGCCCTGGCGGATAAATATGATTATACCCGTGCTATGAGAAGTGTGCTGGAGCATCAGGAGCATCTGACAATTAAGCAGGCGGAGGTTTGTGAGATTCTGACAGAGGAAACTGCCGTTGAGCCGGTCAGAAAGAAAGTAACCGGTATCAGGACTTTTACAGGAGCAATTTATGAATGCCGTGCCTTGATTATATGCACCGGTACCTACTTAAATGCTCGCTGTCTTTGTGGGGAAGCCATTACTTATACAGGACCAAACGGTTTGCAGGCGGCTACCCATCTGTCGGACAGCCTAAGAGAGCTGGGGCTGAAGCTTCGCAGGTTTAAGACAGGAACTCCCGCCAGAATGGCAGGGAATTCCATTGATTATTCAAAAATGGAGGAGCAGTTTGGAGATGAACCGGTTGTACCGTTCTCTTTCAGTACGGATCCTGCATCTGTTCAGAAAAAACAGGTTTCCTGCTGGCTGACCTACACCAATGAGGAGACGCACAAAATTATACGTGCCAATCTGGACAGATCGCCTATTTATGCCGGAATTATAGAGGGAACAGGTCCCAGATACTGTCCTTCTATTGAGGATAAGGTGGTCAAATTCGCGGATAAGGACAGACATCAGGTATTTCTGGAGCCGGAGGGAATCCATACCAGTGAGATGTACGTGGGCGGAATGTCCTCCTCTTTGCCGGAGGATGTGCAGCTGGCCATGTACCGTACCGTACCGGGGCTGGAGCATTGTAAGATCGTGCGAAACGCTTACGCCATTGAATATGACTGCATTGATCCCATGGAATTATACGCCACTCTTGAAACGAAAAAAATTTCCGGTCTTTTCTGTGCCGGTCAGATCAACGGAAGTTCCGGTTATGAAGAAGCCGCTGCCCAAGGGATTATGGCCGGTATCAACGCCTCACAATTTTGTAAAGGAAAAGAACAGGTTATTTTGGACCGGTCTCAGGCTTACATTGGCGTACTGATTGATGATTTGGTAACCAAGGAGAATTTTGAGCCCTACCGGATGATGACGTCCAGGGCAGAATACCGTTTATTGCTAAGGCAGGATAATGCGGATCTTCGTCTGAGAGAGATCGGTTATCAGGTTGGTCTGGTCAGTGAGAAGGATTACCAGCACACTATGCAGAAGAAAAAAATGATTGACGATGAGGTCATTCGTCTGAAGCATGCTGTGATCGGCGCAGGAAAAGAGTATCAAGGCTTTTTTGAAAAATATGGCAGCAGTCCGTTAAAGACAGGCACCAGTCTGGCGGAGTTGATGTGCCGTCCGGAATTGTCCTATGATATTCTGGCAGAGATTGATCCTTCCAGAGAACCCCTTCCTCAGGAAGTTATTGACCAGGTAGAGATAGAAATTAAGTATGAAGGATATCTGGAGCGCCAATCACGGCAGGTAGAGCAGTTTAAGAA
>JAJQGR010000067.1 GCA_021200345.1 Lachnospiraceae bacterium
CTGCTGCTGTCTGTCCAGAAGGACGTAATTGCCCTTGGCGGTTTCGGCGTCGGCCTCTTCCTTGGTCAGGACCCTGCCGATGATTTTGCTGGGCTCGTAAAAAGATTCATCGTATGGGTCTACTGTGACCTGGGTCAAAATGGTGCTGACCGGCTTGGGAATGCTGCGGGAAAGAAGCTCGCTTCTTAAGGAATTCTGAATGTCATAGCCCACATAGCCCTGGCTCATGGCGCTGCATACGCACATGGGAGCGGGGGTGTAGCTGGGGTCCTCCTTGCTTAAATTGGTCATTGCTTTATGAATCATGCTGATCTGAGGACCGTTGGAGTGGGTGATGGTGAGCTGGTATCCGGCTTCCACCAGATCCGCCAGCGCCTTTGCGGTCACCTTCACACGGCCCAGCTGCTCATTGGTGGAATAGCCAAGGGCATCGTGCCCCAGGGAAACTACGATTTTTGCCTTACTCATGGAAAAACCTCCGTGATTGTCAAATGTATGAATGATGTTCGCTGTAACAAAGATAAAATCAGTATAGCATTTTTTTCTTTTTTTGTATAGAACGGATTAAGAGATCCCTTTTGTTTCGCTGGCTTTTTATTCTCTAAACCGGATCGTGCGGCTGCCGGATTTAGCGGAATTGATTGAAAAATTGACAGCTTTGGACTATATTGTAAATATGGAGGAGAGGCAGAGGATGGACAAAAAAGACAAATCAGAGCAGGACTTTCATTTCTATGAAAAAGAGAGGTACTCCACAGCGGGAACTGTGGCGCTTGTTATTTTACTGGTATTACTTTTGATAGGACTTGGTGTGCTGGTCTGGCAGCTTGGCAGCGGTATCTTTCAAAAAGGTGAGACAGAGACACTGGAAGTGACTGAGGTTTCCAAAGAAAGTGAGGAAGCAGAGTCCGTGAACGAGACGGAGGATCTCTCTGAGGATGATGCAGTGAAAGAGGCGGAAAGCTCCACAGAGGATGATGCGGCAGAAAGCGCGGAAAGCTCCGCTGAGGAGAACGCAGCAGAAAGCGCGGAAAGCTCCGCTGAGGATGAGACAGCGGAAAGAGCGGAGAGTTCTGTTGAAGAGGAGACAACAGAAAGCACGGAAAGCTCTTCTGCTGAAGAGGCAATGGAAACCGGGTCAGGAGATGCGGACAGCGAACCGGTCGCTGACGGCAGTTTGGACAGCTCCATGACCTTTACCGCCGTGGATGAGACGGTGACTGCCAAGTCCGCCACGAATCTTCGCTCAGAGCCCAGCACTTCCGATACGGATACGGTGGTGCTGGTACTGGAGAGTGGCATGCAGGCGCAGCGAACAGGAATCAATGAGGACACGGGCTGGTCCAGACTGACCTATGAGGGGCAGACGCTTTATGCGGTCAGCAGCCTGCTGACCACGGACTTATCCGGGCAGACCACCGGGGAGGTGGCGGCGGATCCGGACAGAGTGACCACCCTGGACGGACGGGTGATTATTTTCACAGCCTGCGATGATACCGTGTCCCCCAAGATGAGCACAAACCTGCGGACGGAGCCCAGCACTTCTCAGGGAAGCGCTACGGTTTACTATGAGCTGCAGTATGGTGAGAGCGTTCACCGAACCGGGTATGACGCGGATGCGGGCTGGTCAAGGGTGGAGTATGATGGGCAGGTGCTGTATGCGGTGACCAGCTATCTGTATGTGGTGGAATGAAAAAAAGAAAGAAAAAATCAATAAAATTTCGTTTTTACGTAACAGTATTCACAGGCTTTCTGCTCCTGCTTGCCTTATTTTCACTGAGAGAATTCGGACCGCGGCTTTGGCAGAAATACCGGGACCAGATTCAGAGCAATGCATTGCCGGAGGGAAGCCTCCTGGAGGTGGTTTATCTGGATGTGGGACAGGCAGACGCCACGCTTTTGCTCTGCGATGGGGAGACCATGCTGATCGACGCGGGAAGCTGGGAGAACACGGATCTGCTGATCTCATATCTGTATGATTATGAGGTAGATGACATCCGGTATCTGGTGCTGACGCATTCGGATTCCGATCACATCGGCGGCGCAGCGGATATTCTGCGGGAGTTTGAGGTGGAGGAGGTCTTTTTTTCAGATTTTACAAAAGAGAATTCTTCCTATCTGAACCTGATGGAGGCGCTGGAGGAAGAGCAGCTGTGCGCCTGGCTGCCGGAGCCCGGGTATGAAGTGAATCTGGGCGGCGCTGCGGTGACCTTTCTTGGTCCGGTGGGAGAGTGGGATACGCCCAATAATACCTCCATCTGTCTGAGAGTGGATCATGGGGCCAACAGCTTCCTTTTCACCGGAGACGCGGAGGCAGAGGCGGAGGAGGCTTTGGTGGACAGTGGGCAGGATCTGAGGGCTACGGTATATAAGGTGGGGCATCATGGCTCCTATACGTCCTCAACGGAGTTGTTTTTAAGCGCCGTGAAGCCTCAGTATGCGGTGATCAGCTGCGGCGTGGACAATGATTACGGGCACCCTCATGAGCAGGCGCTGGGCCGGCTTTGGCAGGCAGGGGCGGAGGTTTTGCGGACGGATACCCAGGGGACGATTGTTTTTATTTCCGATGGAAGCAGCCTGACGATCTCCTGAGCAGTATGGAGAGGTTAAAGTGCATTTAATAGGATCGTTTATATGAAACGAGCTGTTTCCTGACTCTTGACAGAGGGTTCTGCAATTTTTATAATGTCCTCATAGGTGGGAATTCCTACCTGGCCACTTGTGTATATTGCAGAAAATCAGGCTTCGTATCATCAGGAGGTGCATTATACTTGAGCCGCGTGAACTGGTTGCGCCGTCATCCATTTCCGCGAGTGTTCTTGCCGACATGGATAAAGCTGTTGCCGGCTTTAAGGCAGATATTGTTTCAGAAGAGGTTGATTTGATCAATTTTTGATTCGTGGGTGTTGACAGCGGTATTGGAAAAGCGGTTTTGTATGGGATGGCAGGGAAATTTAAATGAAATTTGAGAACATGCGTGAATTTATTATATTGGAGAGTACGCGTAACTACCTGGAAGCCGCGGAACAGCTCTATACGTCACAGGCTTCTCTTTCCAGACATATCAAGGCTATGGAAGAGGAATTGGGGGGACTTTTATTTGTGCGTTCCACGCGCAAGGTAGAGCTGACTCCTTTGGGTGCCTGTATACTTCCATATGCGAAAAAAGCTGTAGCGCTGCAGGAGGAGTATCAGGAGGCGGTCAGGCGGGAGCTGGAGTTGCTAAATACGACATTGGTGATCGGAGTTCTTCGCCGTTGGAAAGAATATGCTATACCTGAGCTGTTTATGCGCTATGCCCGGGCGGACAATCAGGCTAAAATTGATATCAGGGTGGCCAGTATTTCTAAATTGAAGGAAATGTTGTATGATGGAACATGTAATTTTGCGTTTGTAAGAGAATGCGTCTGTGAGAGCGATGAGGATTTTATACGTATCCCATATTATGGAGATGAGGTATGGGTCTATTTTCCGGAAAAGCATCCGCTGGCGCACAGAGATTATGTGACAATATCGGAATTAAAAAATGAAAGATTTATTCTTCCGGATGAAGAAAGCGTGGCATATGAGCTTTGTCTGCAGGTTTGTCACGATGCCGACTTTGAACCTAATTTTGTATTTCGCAATATTGATGGAGAATCCATTATGGATTTTGTGGGCAGAGGCCTGGGAATTGTGATGCTGCCTTATAATTCCGTCCCGGATGTGCCGGGAATTCACGCTGTTAAGCTTGAGCCGGATATCTGCAGCTATGTGAATTTGATTTATCCAAATCGACCACTGAAAAAAGCGGAGACCAGTTTTTTAGATTATGTAACCTGAATTATTCACGGCGGCATAAAATACCTGTATACCAGCCATCATGACAA
>JAJQGR010000090.1 GCA_021200345.1 Lachnospiraceae bacterium
TTGATGGCAGTGCTGCTTCTTGCGGCTCTGAGCGGCGCGGTTTCTTCCTCGGAGATTTTTCATGCGGGGGCGTATTACAATCTTCTGGATGTACAGACGGGAGACTTTACTGAAGAGGTGGCGGAGATTTCTTATGATAAGATTCCCATGCTGGATAAGGACTCCAGCGTGCAGCTGGGCAGCCGGGCTCTTGGCAGCTTAAGCAGCAGTGACAGTAATCTGGTGTCCCAGTTTGAAGTCTCCGACTACGAATATTCACAGATCAACTATCAGAACAATCCGGTGCGTGTGGCGCCGCTGCTTTATGGCAATCTGATCAAGTGGTTCAATAACCGCTCGGAGGGTTTGCCTGGCTATATCATTGTCAATATGGTGACCCAGGAGGCGGATCTGGTGAAGCTGGATGAGGGAATGAAATACTCCACCGGCGAGCATTTTGGGCGCAACCTCTACCGCCTGCTTCGGTTCCGTTATCCAACCATGATGTTCGGAGATGTGAATTTTGAGATTGATGAGGACGGGACGCCCTGGTGGGTGTGCTCACGCACGGTGCGCACCATTGGCCTTTTTGGCGGGGAGGATACAGACGGGGCTGTTTTAGTGAATGCGATTACAGGAGAAAGCACCTATTATGAGGAGGTGCCCACTTGGGTGGACCGGGTCTACTCGGCGGATCAGCTGGTGATGCAGTACAACTATCACGGTACCCTGGTCAATGGCTGGATCAATTCCTGGCTGGGACAGAAGGGTGTGACCACCACCTCGGACGGCTATAATTATATTGCCATGAATGACGACGTTTATCTCTATACGGGGGTGACCTCCTCGGGAAATGATGAGTCCAACGTGGGCTTCATCCTGGTGAATCAACGGACGAAGGACGCCCGGTATTACAGCATCTCCGGCGCTACCGAGTATTCCGCCATGTCCTCCGCGGAGGGCGCGGTGCAGCATCTGGGATATGAAGCCACGTTCCCGATTTTGCTGAATATTTCAGATGAGCCTACTTATTTTATGTCTCTGAAGGATTCCGCCCAGTTAGTCAAAATGTACGCTATGGTCAACGTAAAGGACTATCAGATCACTGCCACCGGCAGCTCCGTGGCCGAGTGCCAGGCGAATTACGAGGCACTGCTGGTAGAAAACGGGGTGAAGGTCACGGATCCGCTTGACGCAGCGGACATTGCCGGGACGGATACCGTCACGGGTAAGATTACGGAAATCCGCACGGTGGTCGTGGACGGCAACACGATTTTCTATTTCCAGTTAGGGAGCAACGTATATTATGCCGTCTCCGCGGCGGATGACCAGGACGCGGTGATTTTTGACGTGGGCGACCGGGTCACGATCACGTATTATGTGGAAGAGGAAACGAATGGGGTGTACACCGGAATTAAGGTGGAGTAATTCCTGAAGCTTACGAGGATTGCTTCGGAACCAGTTCCAGCTTTAATACCATATCCAGCCCATCGGCCAGACGCTTTAAGGTCGACAGGGCTGGGTTGGCATTTCCCTTTTCAATTTTGCTGATGTCAGACTGGTCAATGCCGGTGCGCTCTGCCAGCTGTTTCTGCGTAAGATGCTGTGCTTTTCGCGCTTCGACAAGAGCGGCCATCAGGTTATATTCTGGCTCAGAGGCGTCCCATTCCTTTTTAAAATCAGGGTTTTCCAGCTTCTTGTTGAGATATTTTGTAAAATCATCCATGAGTGGTTTTCCTTTCTGCATAATCCTTGCGGCAGCGTTCGGCCTTTTTAATTTCTTTTTCCGGTGTTTTTGGCGTCTTTTTGATAAATCCGTTGGTAAGAACGATCGTTTTCCTAGAGGTATAAAAATATAGTATTCTTGAAATATCGGAGCCTTGGGAGATGCGCAATTCAAAGATTCCATCTTTCATGTGTTTTGAATATGGTTCACGCAAGTCATTTCCGTAATTCTTTAAAAGTGAGATCATTCTCAGCACTTTGGTCTGCATTTTATCATCTAGCTGATCTAAAAAATCTTCAACGGGACAATCTCCATTTTCAGTACGGTAGAATTTGATTTGAAAATCTTCCATTTGAGATATTCCTTTCATAAATATAGGGGAAATATCCCCTCAAGTCAAGAGCAAAAATAGATTTTGTGGAAATCATAGCACAAATGATAGAAGGAAGCTGTGGATATATCGACCCAAATGATTTCATCATGCTGTAACAAAGTAAAAAATACTTCGTCTTTTATAATGAGAAGCATCCATTGTCGCACCGTGATGTCCGCTTTGCAGGTAATTGCGGACAGGAATTTGCGGCACATGCACAAGGATAAGAGCTTTTGATAATCAAAAATGAGGAGGAACAGGGAGATGAAGAAAGGATTGATGAGAGGAATAGTCGTGCTGGCGGCCTGTACGCTGGCGTTGACGGGATGTACACCCTTTGGAAGAGATGTCGGTTCAGGAGGCGGAGATACTTCTGCTAAGCCTGTGATTTACCTCTATCCGGAGGAGACCACTGAGGTAAATGTGCAGCTGGATTTCAACGGAACACTGACCTGCACGTATCCAGTGTATGAGGATGGCTGGATGGTGACGGCTGAGCCGGACGGGACGCTGAAAGGCAGCGCTGGACAGACTTACCGTTATCTTTACTGGGAAGGCATCAATGATTTTGAGCCTGACTTCACGCAGGGCTTCTGTGTGGCAGGTGAGGAAACGGCGGCCTTCCTTGAAATGGCGCTTGTTAAGCTGGGGCTTAACAGAGAGGAGGCCAATGAATTCATTATTTACTGGCTGCCGCTCATGGAGGGGAATGCTTACAATCTGATTTCCTTCCAGCAGGAGAGCTACACGGACAACGCTGTCCTGACAGTCTCCCCCGAACCGGATACAGTCATCCGGGTTTATATGGCGTGGAAAGGGCTGGACGAGCCGGTGGAGATTGAAGCGCAGGAGCTTTCCGGCGCGGAACGGATCGGGTTTACCCTGGTAGAATGGGGCGGCTGTGAGGTGAGGTGATGTTTGGGTAATGCAGATTTTTCAAGAATGTTGTCGTTGCCCGCGGACAAAACCTGTGCTATCATTGTCATGCAAAGATATTTTACACTTGATAAAGACGCCGGAGCCGGCGAATATTACGGAAAGAGTGGTGGTTTTATTGGGTGTAAAGGACACTGTGACTGTCAGATATATGCGGCAGAATGAAGTCTTTGCGGATGCTTTTAATTTCCTGCTGTATCAGGGCAGGCAGGTTATTGCACCGGACAATCTTATGGAACTGGATACCAGAGAGATTGAGGTGCCATACGGAGGACAAGACGGCGCGAAGCAGCCGATTCAGAGAACGCGGGATGTGATGAAATCTGTGACTGTCATGACAGATCGGCGACGTGCGTACATGATCCTCGCAGTGGAGAACCAGAGCAGTGTGAATCTGGCAATGCCGGTGAAAAATCTGGTTTATGATGCGTTGCAATATACGAGACAGGTAGAATTTGCCATAGAGTCGCACAAAAAGTCAGGCGACTATAAAGGTGCTGACGCTGAGGAATTCCTGTCTGGTTTTATGAGATCAGACAGATTGCTGCCGGTGGTGACGCTGGTAATCCTGTTCAATTCTCAGGAATGGGACGGACCGGTCACTCTGCATGAGATGTTTGACTGCCAGAATCAGGATCTGCTTGCATTCGTGCCGGATTATAAGATCAACCTGATCGTGCCTTCAGCACTGGATGAGGAAGAACTTGGACGATTTCACTCGACCTTGCGAGAGGTCCTGAGTTTTATCAAATACTCTGACAACGCGGAAAAACTGGAAGCAATGGCAAATTCGGAGTTGGGGAACCATACACTTGGAAGAAAAGAAATTGATGTACTGAATCATTGTAT
>JAJQGR010000208.1 GCA_021200345.1 Lachnospiraceae bacterium
TAATTATAGCATGAGTATAGCACGACAATTGAATAAAATCAATCAAATTTTCGGAATATTTTAAATATTTTAAATTTTTTCTTCTTCCTGCTTCAATTCAGACAATTCTGAGGACTTCGGTCTCTGCCATACCATATAATCACACTCCGGATTGTTCTCGCAGCCGTAATATCTGCGGCCTCTGCGGGTTTTTCTCACAATGATTTCGCCTCCGCACTTGGGGCATTTGACGCCGATTTTCTCATAGTAAGGCTTGGTATTGCGGCACTCCGGGAAGCCGGGACAGGCTAAGAACTTGCCGTGAGGTCCGTATTTGTAGACCATCATACGGCCGCACAGCTCACAGGGTACGTCGCTGACCTCGTCCTTCACCTCCACCTTTTCCAGCTTCTTTTCCGCCTCCTTTACAGCCTGATCCAGGTCAGGATAGAAATTGCGGATGATGCTCTTCCACTCTACATTTCCCTCCTCCACGCCGTCCAGCAGAGATTCCATGGCGGCAGTGAAATTCACATCCACAATGGAGGGGAAATTCTCCACCATCACACGGTTGACCACATCTCCCAGCTCCGTCACATACAGATTCTTATTTTCCTTCGTGATGTAACGGCGGTTCAGAAGCACCGTGATGGTGGGTGCGTAAGTGCTGGGCCTTCCGATTCCAAGCTCTTCCAGCGTTTTCACCAGACTGGCCTCCGTGAAATGTGCCGGCGGCTGGGTGAAGTGCTGCTCTCCTTTCAGCTCCTCCAAGGTAACCTCGCTGCCCTCCTCTACCTCTTTGGTCAGATGGGCATCCGCCTCCTTATCCTCCTTTGGATCGTAGACAGTCAGAAAGCCGTCAAAAAGCGTTCTGGACGCTGAAAAAGAAAATACATGCCTGCCCGCACCGATCTTCACTGTGGTCGTCTCATATCTGGACTCTTTCATGGTAGCCGCCACAAAACGGCGCCAGATCAGCTGATAGAGCCGGAAAAGGTCTCTGGGCAAAAGATCCTTCACCTCCAGAGGTGTGCGGGCAACCTCCGTGGGACGGATCGCCTCATGGGCATCCTGCACATTCTGTTTTTTGGAATTGTCTTCCCGGACCTTTCCCACATATTGCGAGCCATATACCTGAGTAACATAGGCGTTGGCCGCGGCCAGAGCCTCCTGAGAGATTCTGGTGGAATCCGTACGCAGATAAGTGATTAACGCCACGGTGCCTGATCCTTTCAGGGAAACGCCCTCATACAGCTGCTGGGCCAGACGCATGGTCTTCTGGGTAGAGAAGTTCAGCACTTTGCTGGCTTCCTGCTGCAAAGTGGAGGTGGTAAAAGGCAGCGGTGCCTTTCTGACATGCTCGCTCTTTCTGACATTTTTTATAAAATAGTGTTCCTCTGCCAGCTCCCTGCGGACACCATCCACCTGTTCCCGGGTCTTTAACTCCACTTTCCCGGTCTCATCGCCATAATAGGAGGCCGCCACCGCCTTCCTCTCTCCGGGAAGCTTCACATCCGCCTCCAGGGACCAGTATTCCTGGGGCACAAAGGCCTCAATCTGGGCTTCCTTGTCGCAGATGATCCGAAGTGCCGCGGACTGCACCCGGCCGGCGCTTAAGCCGCCCTTGACCTTCGCCCACAGAAGCGGAGAGATCCTGTAGCCCACCATCCGATCCAGGCATCGGCGGGCCTGCTGGGCGTTCACCCGGTCCATGTCGATATTCCTGGCATGCTTAATGGACTCTTTCACCGCATTTTTGGTAATTTCATTAAAGGTAATACGATATACTTTCTCTGCGTCCAGCTTCAGGGCATACATCAGATGCCAGGAGATTGCCTCTCCCTCCCGGTCCGGGTCGGTTGCCAGATAAATCTTATCCGCCTTTTTGGCCGCCTTACGCAAGCCTGCCAGAAGCTCTCCTTTCCCCCGGATGGTGATATAGTGGGGCTCATAATCGTTCTCCACGTCAATCCCCAGAGAACTCTTGGGAAGATCCCTGACATGACCGTTGGAGGCCATCACCTCATAGTTGCTTCCCAGAAATTTTTTGATGGTGTTCACCTTGGCCGGTGATTCTACAATTACTAAATATTTTGCCATTCCAATTTTTCCATATCTATAAAAACCTGCCCGGGAATTCCCGGTAAAATCCCCCACACTATACAACAAAATTTTTTTCAGTGCAAGGGGGTTTTACAATAAAAAACAATTGCATGCGTTCTTTCAGCACAATAAAAGAGCCGCCCTTTCGGACAGCTCCCATTCAAACTTCTCAGTCTTCCGTGCTGATGATCTCACGCTTATTGTAAGAACCGCAGGCCTTGCAGACTCTGTGCGGAATCATTAAAGCACCGCACTTGCTGCATTTCACCAATGTGGTAGCGCTCATTTTCCAGTTTGCTCTTCTCCGGTCTCTTCTGCCTTTGGAAGATTTGTTCTTTGGACAAATAGACATCGTTACACCTCCTTATCCGCGTTCATGATATCTTTTATCACTGCCATTCTGGGATCCGGCACGAAATCATCGCAACCGCAGTCTCCCAGATTCAGGTCCCTGCCGCATACCCTGCAAAGCCCTTTGCAGTCTGCCTTACATAAAACCTTCTCCGGCCAGTTTATCAAAACTTCATTGAATATCAGGCGATCCGCGTTTAACTGATAACCGTCCATGACCTCCGCGTTGTCCCCGTCCTCGTCCTGCGGCACGAAACCCGGCGCGTAAACCGTCCTGTCGATCTCAAAATCAACTCTCTCAGCCACCGGCTTTAAGCACCTGTCGCAGAACAGGTCAAGCACTACATATCCGCCGGCCTGTACCCTGGCCCGGCCGTCCTACTCATAGACACAGTCAAGAGTCACGGGCGATTTCTCTGAAATAGAAAAATCCTGACCCCGATAGCGGACGCTGGTAAACCCAGGCGTATAGCTTAGATGAATATTGCCGCTCTCAGACTGGAAAACTCCGGACAGATCAATTAACATAGTATCTCCTAATTCACACCTAAATGATTATACATACAACCTTTTTCTTTGTCAACCAGAAAAATAGCTTTTTTTGACATGCCGGCCTCTGCATCTGCGCACCAGCAGTATGATCGCCATTCCCGTCACCACACCGCCGAAATCAATCCATACATCCCTCACAGAGCTGCCCCGTCCCGGACTGAAAAGCTGAATGGTCTCATCCGTCACCGCCGTCAGAAGCCCCCACAAAAGAGGCCCGGTCAGGGATCGTCCCATCACCTGCCATATCAGCAGGGTAAGTTCTGTTCCCAGAAGCGTAAATTCCGTAAAATGTGCCAGCTTGCGCACCAGCGTGCCGTCGCCCTCTCCTCCCTGAAAGAAATCCTCCGGCAGAATCGCCTCCAGCACCCAGTCAATGACCTCTTTCACCGCGTCGCTGAGCTGACTGCTCTTTGTGCCTGGCAGAGCGGAATTTCCCCAGATAAAGGTAAGGGTCAGAGCGATCAGGATGCCCAGAATGATCATTTGTGTTTTTTTACTGATAACCAATGTATTGCCTCTCTTTTAGTCCCTGCCCAGCTTCTGATTGTCAGCCAGACTTCTTGACTCCCCGAGATATTCCTCCTCATGTCTGACATGAAAACGCACCACAATGTCCATGGTCACGCAGACCACAAAAGCGGTAATACCGATGACCTGAGAGATGGGGACGTTCAGATACGGAATCAGCAGCTGATCGGTGCGCAGTCCCTCAATAAAGAACCGCCCGATTCCGTAGCCCGCCAGATAAAACAGGGTGATCTCGCCGTCAAAGCGCTTATGTTTCCTGTAAATCAGTAAAAGGATCAGCAGACAGAAATTCCACGCCGACTCATAAAGAAACGTGGGATGAACAAGCACGTAATTGACCCC
>JAJQGR010000292.1 GCA_021200345.1 Lachnospiraceae bacterium
ATGGATTTATGCTCACGGTTGCGTTATAATAAGCTACAGCGAGAACGAAACATCGCAATTGATATATGATGCAGGAAAGGAGAACCAACAAATGGCACGTACACGCAGAACCATTTCCATTGATGAAAAAATCGAACAGCAAAAGCAGGTCGTCTCCCAGGCCAAGGACAAATATGAAGCGGCCCTGGCTGAGCTGGACCGCCTTCAGCAAAAAAAGGATGAGGTGCGCAACAAGGAGCTCATCGAGGCAATTTCCAACAGCAGCCGTTCCTATGAGGATATTATGGCTTTCCTGAAAGACGGCGGAAGTCAGGATTGAGGTGCGCGGATACAATGGAGAATCTGATTTTATTTGTCAATTCCTTTTTATCCTATCTTCTGGTGTTTGTGGTGTCCATCGTGGTGGCAGGCGTGGCCATGTTCGCGGGATATAAGATGAGAGTCAGGAAAGATTTAAAGACCGCGTCCCAGACTGAGCAGGAACAGAGCGGGGACGGACAGCAGTGATGGACTTAAAGATCGCCAGATTTCAAAAGGTAAGCCCGAAGCAGTTTATGGAGGGCTTTGCGGATATCAGCACCGACCCGGAGAGGGTGACGGCTGTTTATGAATCCATCAGGCTTCCCAAAAGAGCTACGAAAGGCAGCGCCGGGTATGATTTCTTCACGCCCATCGATATTACCCTGGCGCCGGGAGAAAGCGTGAAAGTTCCCACGGGAATCCGCTGCCAGATGCAGGAGAACTGGGTGCTGCAGATTTTTCCCAGAAGCGGTCTTGGCTTCAAGTACCGTCTGCAGCTGAATAATACGGTGGGCATCATTGACGCGGACTATTATTTTTCCGACAATGAGGGACATATTTTTGTCAAGATCACCAATGATTCGAAGGAGGGCAGGACAGTATTCATCCCTGCCGGCGCCGGCTTTGCCCAGGGCATCTTTTTACAGTATGGCCTGACTGTGGACGATGATGTGGAGGAGGTGCGCAACGGCGGTTTTGGCAGCACCACGAAGCAGGCGGGTGCGAAGTAATTTCATGGTATAAAGGATCCCCTTTCCGGGCATTTTAATCCTGGGAAGGGGATTTTGATATGGAAAAAGAAAAGGAAACCGGCGTCCGGGGCGGCCTGACCTGCTCGCTGGAGGAAAATGACCGGCTGCTCAGAAGCCTGCTGCAGGCGGACAAAAGCTTTGACATGGTGGACCGGGGGCTTTCCATCGGCGGCAGGGACGCCCATATCTACTTTATCGACGGGCTGTGCAAGGACGAGCTGTTACAGAAGCTGCTCCAGTATTTTCTGGATTTAAAGAAAGAAGACATGCCGGCGGATATGGAGGCGCTGAGCGCCCGGTGTGTCCCCTATATCGAGGTGACAACGGAGACGAACCTGGACAACATCCTGTATTCCGTGCTGGCCGGGATTTTTCTGCTGGTGATCGACGGCTATGACCAGGTGCTGCTGCTGGACGCCAGGGAGTATCCGGCCAGAAACGTATCGGAGCCGGAGAAGGATAAGACTTTGCGGGGCAGCCGGGACGGCTTTGTGGAAACGCTGATTTTCAATACCGCCCTGCTTCGGCGCAGAATCCGGGACCCCAGGTTCCACGTGGAGGTGCATCAGGTGGGAAAGGCTTCCAGAACGGATGTGGCGCTGTGTTATATGGAGGGCAGAGCGGACCCGGATTTTTTGCGGCGCATCCGGGCGCAGCTGGACAGCATTCAGGTGGACGCTCTGACTATGAGTCAGGAGAGTCTGGCGGAGTGTCTTTTTACCAAAAAGTGGTACAATCCCTTTCCCAAATTTAAGCACACGGAGCGGCCTGACGCGGCCACGGCCCAGCTGCTGGAGGGAAATCTGGTGATTCTGGTGGACAATGCCCCCTCGGCGCTGATCATGCCCACCACGGTGTTCGACGTCATGGAGGAGGCGGATGATTATTATTTTCCGCCAGTCACGGGCAGCTATCTGCGCTTCAGCCGGATGCTGATCGCGGTGGTGACCTATCTTTGGACGCCGTTATTTTTGCTGCTGCTGCAGAATCCGGACCGGATCCCGGCCTGGCTTTCTTTCATTGAGCTGGCCGAGGAGAGCAATGTGCCTTTAATATTGCAGTTCCTGATTCTGGAGTTTGCCATTGACGGCCTGAGACTGGCGGCGGTGAATACGCCCAATATGCTGAGTACCCCCTTAAGCGTTCTGGCCGGCATTGTGATGGGCGAGTACGCGGTGGAGAGCGGCTGGTTTAACGCGGAGGTGCTCTTATATATGGCGGTGGTGGCCCTGGCCAGCTATACCCAGCCCAATTATGAGATGGGCTACGCGCTGAAGTTCATGCGCATGATTACCCTGATTCTGACCGCTCTGTTCGGGGGCTGGGGCTTTGCGGCGGGGATTGGGATACTGTTCCTTGCTCTTTTGCTGAACAAAACGGTATCCGGCAACAGCTATCTCTATCCGCTGCTCCCCTTTGACTGGGCGGTGTTAAAGCGCCTGCTGGTGCGCCGAAGGCTCTGGCCCAGGTCAAAAGAGCAGTAAATAACGGGAAATTCGCGCACAAAATTTCACTTCACTGTTTCTTTTTTTTATAAAAAGAGGTATGATACAAAAGGTTATTTTCAAAAATGAAAGAGGGAGACCAATCTATGTGCGGGATTGTTGGATATACGGGACAGCGGCAGGCGGCGCCTATTTTGCTGGACGGCCTGTCCAAACTGGAATACAGAGGCTATGACTCCGCCGGTCTGGCGGTAAGAGACCGGGAGGGGGATATTGAAATTATCAAGGCCAAGGGCAGGCTGGCTGTGCTGTCGGAGAAGACTGACGGCGGCAGAGCTCTGCGGGGGTGCTGCGGCATCGGTCACACCCGCTGGGCCACCCATGGGGAGCCCAGTGAGAATAATGCCCATCCTCATTGCAGCGACGACGGCAATGTGGTGGGCGTACATAACGGCATCATTGAGAATTATCAGGAGCTCAGGGAGAAGCTGCTTCGCAACGGGTATCACTTTTATTCAGATACGGATACCGAAGTGGCGGTGAAGCTGATTGATTATTATTATAAAAAATACCTTGGTACGCCGGTAGACGCTATCAACCATGCCATGGTGCGTATCCGCGGCTCCTATGCCCTGGCGGTCATGTTTAAAGGGTATCCGGGAGAAATTTTCGCGGCCAGAAAAGAATGTCCCATGATTCTGGGCGTGGCGGACGGCGAGTGCTACCTTGCCTCCGATGTACCGGCCATACTGAAATATACCAGATCTGTATATTATATCGGAAATATGGAAATCGGCCGTTTAAAGGACGGCGCGGTGACTTTCTATAATCTGGACGGCGATGAGATTGACAAGGAGATGGTGGAGATCCTCTGGGATGCGGAGGCCGCGGAGAAAGCGGGCTATGAGCATTTCATGATGAAGGAAATCCACGAGCAGCCCAGGGCTGTCACGGATACGCTGAATTCCGTGCTGAAGGATGGCACCCTGGATCTGACCGGCGTGGGGCTCTCAGATGAGGAATTAAGAGACATTTCCCATATCTGCGTGGTGGCCTGCGGCTCCGCCTATCATGTGGGCGCGGTGGCCCAGTATGTGATCGAGGATCTGGCAAAGCTTCCCGTGCGTGTGGAACTGGCCAGCGAGTTTCGGTACAGAAGCCTGCTGCTGGATCCCAAAGAGCTGGTGGTGATCATCAGTCAGTCCGGGGAGACGGCGGATTCTCTGGCGGCCCTCAGGGAGGCAAAAGAGCTGGGGGCAAAGACCCTGGCCATTGTCAATGTGGTGGGCAGCTCCATTGCCAGAGAAGCGGATCATGTGT
>JAJQGR010000307.1 GCA_021200345.1 Lachnospiraceae bacterium
GTCATAATGCTGCATCATATCGATGGGACCGTCGGCGCCGGGAACGATTACATTCACCCAGGTGGCACCGAAGTCGGTGAACTGGGCCTGGCAGCCCTTTGCGTTGGTGATGGTGTAGAGTTTCACAGCCTGCCCTTTGGAGGTAAGGCCATAATCAGTGATTGAGATGCTCATCTTTTTTCTCCTCTTCTTTTATAAGATGGCGTGTGCGCCCTGGCCGATATCTACCACATAGAAATCCGCTTTTAGCCCGGTTCGTTTGGTGTAGGCTGCGCCCACCTGTGAAATAAAGGCATCAATGGCGTCCTCTTTCACCAGGCTGACAGTGCAGCCGCCAAAGCCGCCTCCGGTGATGCGGCTGCCAAGGCAGCCGTCGATTTTCCAGGCTTCTTCGGCCAATACATCCATTTCTCTGCAGGAAACCTCAAAATCATCCCGTAAAGAGACGTGGGAAGCGTTCATCAGTTTACCGAAAAGCTCAATATTTCCGGCTTTCAGAGCGTCCACGGCATCGATGGTGCGGCGGTTCTCATAGACCGCGTGCTTTGCCCGTTTACGGATCACAGGGTCGGAGATGGAGGGCGCGAGAAAATCAAACATTTCTGTTGTCAGAGCGCCCAGAGACGGAATATCGACCACTTCCTGAAGTTCTGTTAAAGCCTGCTCGCACTGGCGGCGGCGGGTGTTGTACTCGCTGGTGACCAGGCTGTGTTTGACATTGCTGTTGGTCACTACTACCCGGATGCCGTCCAGTTTCATGGGCGCGTACTCATATTCCAGGGTGTTGGTGTCCAGAAAGATAGCACAGTCTTTCTGCCCCATGGCGGAGGCAAACTGATCCATGATACCGCAGTTCATGCCGTTGAAGGTGTTCTCAGAGAACTGACCGATCAGCGCAAGCTCCTCCATGGGAATGTCCAGGCCGAAAGAGTCACTGAGCATTAACCCGGTCAGCACCTCTAAAGAGGCGGAGGAGGACAGACCGCTGCCCGCGGGAATATTGCCGCAAACCAGAATGTCCGCGCCGCTGGGAAGGGGGTGTCCTTTCTGCTCAAAGGCCCAGACCACTCCCTTTGGATAATTGGCCCAGCCGGTGTCCTTGCCGGGAGCCAGGGAGTGAATGGAGGAGGTGACTACGCCGCCGTTTGGAAAATTGACGGAAAAAAAACGCAGCACATCATCCTCTCTGACCCGGATGGCGCCGTAGGTGCCGATGGTCAGGGCACAGGGAAATACATGTCCGCCGTTATAATCGGTATGCTCCCCGATCAGGTTGACCCGGCCGGGGGCAAAGTAGGTGCCGATTTCACCGCCCTTGCCGTAGGTTTTGGCGAACAGCTCTTTCAGTTCTTTGCTTGTCATGAAGATACCTCCGTGAAAGAAAATATGATATGGATTCAGCCTTGAACAGGCACATTGCCTTATAAACGCTGTGGGTATTATGAAAGCAATGCACCGGGCTGATTTTTTCAAGGACAGTATAGCAGAATTTATTTTTAACGTAAAGAAATATGTTGATAACTTTGCTTTATTTGCGCAGTCATTGCCATTACAGCCTGCCATACCGGTTTTCATATTTTGGCAAACGTTTCTTGCCATTCGTTTTGGTTTGTAGTAAGCTGTAAAAGCCAACATATTTTGCAAGGAGGACACAAAAATGTACATTGTATGCCTGGACATGGAGGGAGTGCTGGTACCGGAGATCTGGATCGCTTTTTCAGAGGCAACCGGGATCCCGGAATTGAGAAAGACTACCCGGGATGAACCGGATTACAATAAACTGATGAGATTCAGACTGAATATTTTAAAGGAGCACGGCCTGGGGTTAAAGGAAGTGCAGTATGTGATCGCCACCATTGATCCGCTGCCGGGCGCCAGGAAATTTCTGGATGAGCTCAGAAGCCTGACCCAGGTGATTATTCTCAGCGATACCTTTGAGCAGTTTGCAGCTCCGCTGATGAAAAAGCTGGGATATCCCACACTGTTCTGCAATTCTCTGGAGGTGGCGGAGAATGGAGAAATCACCGACTTCCACATGAGGGTGGAGAAATCCAAGCTGACTACGGTAAAGGCACTGCAGTCCATCGGCTTTGAGACCATTGCCAGCGGCGACAGCTACAATGACTTGGATATGATTTATGCCAGCAAGGCGGGCTTCCTGTTTAAAAGCACGGAGAAAATTAAGGCGGACAATCCCAATCTGCAGGCCTTTGAGGAGTTTGACGAGCTGTTAACCGCGATTAAGACGGAGCTGGTAAAGTAGGAAAAGGCCAAAAAGCGGAATCAGTGTGGCCTGTGTTCTGTTTTGAATTTGTCTGCGAGGGGCATACTGGGAACAGGGTTTTTGTAAACAATATAAAATGGTTTGCTATGGAAATCCTGAAAGAAGGTATTCCCCTTGAGGCTGTTCATAAAAGACAGAAAATTTTATAAAGCCGTAGCCCGTCTGGCCTTTCCCATAGGCTTACAGTCACTGATTACTTTAAGCGTCAATCTGGTGGATACTGTCATGGTGGGTCAGCTGGGAGAGACCTCATTGTCGGCGGTCTCTCTGGCCAATCAGTTTATCAGCACCTATCAGGCTTCCTGTCTTGGCATCGGCATGGGCGCCAGCGTGCTGATCTCCCGTTTTTACGGCGGAAAGGATCTGGAGACTGTGAAAAAAACGGTGACGGTCATGTTGCGCTTCACCGTTTTCTTCGGGCTGATTTTTACTCTGGCAGCAGGAGCTGCGCCGGGGATTCTCATGCGGATTTATACAGGAGATGAGGAGATTGTCCGGGAGGGAATTTCCTATCTTAGATTGTCCGCTTTCTGTTATGTGATTCATGGGCTGACTCTGACTGCCACGCTGTTGCTGCGCAGTGTGGGAAAGTCCCGGATTCCCATGATTTCTTCTGCGGTTTCTTTTTTGATTAATCTGGTTGGAAATGATCTTTTTATCTTTGGAAAATTCGGGCTGCCGTTTCTGGGTGTCCGGGGCGCGGCGTTGTCTACATTGCTTGCCAGGGTATTTGAATTTGTCTTTGTGGCGGGCTATCTTTTCTTTTTTGATCATACAGTAGGGTATCGCGTCCGGGATATTTTCGGGAGATGTTCGTCTGTGACGGGAGAGTATTTTCACATCGGGCTGCCGGTTTTTGCAAGCGAGGGCCTGCTTGCTGTGGGCAATAATGTGCTGGCCATGATTATGGGACGCATCGGCGCTTCCTTTGTGTCGGCCAATGCCATTGCCACAGTGACGCAGCAGCTTTCCACGGTATTGCTTCAGGGCCTTTCCCAAACCGGCTGTATTCTGGTGGGGCAGACCCTGGGAAAGCGTGAAAGAAAAAGAGCTGTGGAAGAGGCCTGGGCCATGCTGGGACTGGGGATTCTGATTGGTGCTGCGGGCAGTGCTTTGATCCTGTTTTCTTCTGATTTTGTCATATCCGCTTATCGGGTAACAGAAGAAACTGCCGCTGTTGCCGGGCAGCTGATGCGGGTGATGGCTCTGATTGTGATTTTCCAGAGTGCGGACAGTGTGCTGACAAAGGGAGTGCTGCGGGGAGGCGGAGATACAAAATTTCTGCTTTTGGCGGATACACTTTCTTTGTGGGGTGTCAGCGTGCCGTTAGGGTTTCTGGCGGGACTTGTCTGGAAACTGCCGGCATTCTGGATTTATTTTTTCCTGAAAACAGACCGGATCCTTAGCTGCGGCCTTTGTCTTTGGAGATTGAAGAGCGGGAAATGGGTCAGGAAGATCGGAACGGAGAAAAACAGATGAGGATACTTCCTTTTACAGAAAGATGGTGAAATACAATGATTCAGGAT
>JAJQGR010000315.1 GCA_021200345.1 Lachnospiraceae bacterium
CGCGCAGCATTTCCTGACAGAATTCCTCGTCGATCAGCGTTCCGTTGGTAAAGGAAAGAAATTCGCAGTCCGGATGCATCTCGCAGATTTTGACCAGATCCTTTTTGCGTACCAGCGGCTCGCCGCCGGTGTAAATGTACATGTAGACGCCCAGCTCCTTGCCCTGGCGGATGATGGAATCGATATCCTCCAGGCTTAAGTTCAGTCTGTTGCCGTACTCTGCGGCCCAGCAGCCGGTACAGTGCATGTTGCAGGCGGAAGTGGGATCAAGCAGGATGGCCCACGGCGTATTGCAGCCTTCGCGCTCTCTGGATTCTTCCTGCTTATAGCTGCCGATCAGGGATGCGTTCAACAGGAAGTTCTGGAAAAAGGTCTTGCGCACGCCCGGGTCAAGGTCGTACAGCTTTAAGATCAGCTGATACCAGTTGTTTTTCTCGTCAATGGCTTTGCGGATGCCCGCCCTCGGTTTCTGATACCAGCTCTCCGGGAAAAATTTGTCCACCATGTTCATCAGCTTCGGAATGTTCTCCTCCGGGTTTCCCTCCAGATATTTCAGCGCCTGATTGATGGCAAACTTCTGTGCATTGTTTTTAATGGTATTGGCCATGATATTTACCTTTCGCGTTTTTAAAGAGAAAACGCGCCCTTCTTCTTCATTTTGACCCATTTATTATAGAAAGAAAATTTTCGGATTTCACTGGACAGATGACGGAATTTGTTGAAAATTTGGGCATTGTCGGTCAAGTGTAACTTTTTGGGACAAAACGGCTAAAGTGTGCCAGAAATTTTTCCTGAATTGCAGATATCGTCGGTGTTTGCCCCATTTTGGGGCAGATTTTGCGCTTTGCCTGTTGACATTTTCCAAGGTCGAAAGTAAAATGATAAAAAATGAAATTCCCGTGGGGGAGTAGCAAGCGCTTCGTGCAAGGTTTCATTTATTACCGGATTTTGTACACAAGAATATTGCAATGCGATGCGTAGCAAGTCAACAAACGCGACGGATTCGTCTGGCTTGTTTTAAATTGCGAGACTCATATATAGCTTTTAACGCTATATCTGGGTCTTTCTTTTTTAGAATAAAAGCAGCATGTGCCAGGGCTGAAAAATCTTGCGGCTTTGGCGCGGAAAGGAAAACAGATGCGATATTATTGTGAGGAGAAGGAGCAGGTTCTGAAAACTCTCAACTCGAATTCAAATGGCCTTTCTGAAAAAGAGGCCCAGGAGAGGCTTGCCCAAAACGGAAAGAACCGGCTGGAGGCGGCAAAGGGGAAGTCCCTGATCTGTCGGTTTTTTGAGCAGCTGACGGATCCGATGATCATTATTCTGATTGTGGCGGCCGTGGTCAGCGGGGTGCTGGCGGTGGTCCAGAACGAAAGCTTTGCGGACGTGATTATCATTATCGCGGTGGTCATTGTCAACGCTGTGCTGGGCGTCTATCAGGAAAATAAGGCAGAGAAAGCCATTGAGGCACTGCAGGAAATGTCCGCCGCCACCTCGAAGGTGCTCAGGGATGGGAAAATTCTGACGGTTCACAGCGAGGATCTGGTGGTCGGAGATGTGATTTTGCTGGAGGCGGGGGATGCGGTTCCCGCTGACGCGCGTATCCTGGAAAGTGCCAGCTTAAAGGTGGAGGAATCCGCGTTAACCGGGGAATCGGTTCCGGTAACGAAGTTTATTGATATGATTCAGCTAAAAGAGGGAGAAAAGGACGTCACTCTGGGAGACCGCAAAAACATGCTTTACATGGGCAGCACCGTGGTCTATGGCAGAGGAACGGCGGTGGTGACTGCCACGGGCATGGAAACGGAGATGGGAAAAATCGCCGATGCCCTTTCTCAGGCGCAGGAGGGATTGACGCCTCTGCAGATCAAGTTAAATCAGTTGTCTAAAATCCTGACCTGGCTGGTGCTGGTAATCTGTGTGGCAGTCTTTGCGGTTCAGATCATCCGGGCGGGAAGCCTGTCCGCCCAGCTGGTGCTGGATTCCTTTATGGTGGCGGTTTCTCTTGCAGTGGCGGCTATTCCGGAGGGACTGGCGGCGGTGGTGACGGTAGTGCTTTCCATCGGTGTCACCAATATGTCGAAGCGAAACGCCATTATCCGGCGGCTGACCGCGGTGGAAACCTTAGGCTGCGCCCAGGTGATCTGCTCTGATAAAACCGGCACCCTGACCCAGAATAAGATGACAGTGGTAGACCAGTATGGCACCGACCGGAATCTCTTGGCTACCGCCATGGCCCTTTGCTCTGACGCGGAGCTGGACGGGGATGGAACGGTAACCGGAGAGCCCACGGAGGCTGCCCTGGTGGCCTGGGCACAGAAGCTGGAGCTTCCCAAGACGAAGCTGAAGGAAGCTTATCCGCGCTGCGGAGAGGCCCCCTTTGATTCCAACCGGAAGATGATGTCCACTGTTCATCACACACAGAATGGATATCTTCAGTTTACCAAGGGCGCCGTGGATATGGTCATCGGAAAGTGCACCCATTATCTGAAAGACGGCGCCGCGGTTCAGATGACAGACAGTGACCGGGAGGAGATTTTAGCGGCGAACAAAGGTATGGCGGATCGGGCCCTGCGTGTATTGGCCTGCGCTGAGAGAATCTGGGAAAAAGAGCCGGCTGATTATGAACCGGAAACGCTGGAGCAGCAGCTGTGCTTTGTGGGTCTGACAGGGATGATTGATCCGGTTCGCCCGGAGGTGAAAGCGGCCATTGTGGAATGCCGTGAGGCGGGCATTCGTCCCATCATGATTACCGGCGACCACATTGACACGGCCACGGCGATCGCGAAGGAGCTGGGAATTATTACGGAGCAGACCCACGCTGTCACCGGCTCTCAGCTGGCGGCCATGGATGATGAAACCTTTGAGAAAGAGTTCCAAAGCATCAGCGTGTATGCCAGGGTGCAGCCGGAGCAGAAGACCCGCATTGTCAATGCCTGGAGGAATGCGGGATATGTGACTGCCATGACCGGCGACGGCGTCAATGACGCCCCTTCTATCAAAGCAGCGGACATTGGTGTGGGCATGGGCATCAACGGAACGGATGTGACCAAGAATGTGGCGGATATGATTTTGGCGGATGATAATTTTGCCACCATCGTCAGCGCTGTGGAGGAAGGACGCCGGATTTATGACAATATCCGCAAGGCGATCCAGTTTTTGCTGGGTTCCAATATCAGCGAGGTGCTGAGTATCTTTACCGCAACGCTGATGGGCTTTAGTATTCTGAAACCGGTGCATCTGCTGTGGATCAATCTGGTAACGGACTGCTTCCCGGCCCTGGCTCTGGGCACGGAGAAGGCGGAGGCGGACATCATGAGCCGTAAGCCCCGGGACGCCAAGGCAGGAATTTTTGCTGACGGTATGGGTGTGGACATCCTGTATCAGGGTCTGGTGGTAACGGCGTTAGTGCTGTCTTCTTACTTTATCGGCCATTATATTGAAAGCGGTGTCTGGGAAATTGCCAACAGCGCGGACGGCACCACCATGGCCTTTCTGACCATGTCCATGGCAGAGATCTTCCACAGCCTGAATATGCGTTCCCAGCGCCAGAGCATCTTTAAACTGGGCTCTCAGAATAAGATGCTTCTGCTGGCGGCGGCGGGATCCCTGATCGCCACCACCCTTGTCTGCGAGGTGCCGGTGATTGCAGCGGCCTTTGAGTTTACCAGCGTGGAGCTTTCAGAGTATCTGGTGGCGGCGCTTCTGGGAGTGCTGGTGATCCCGATTGTGGAAGTAGTGAAGCTTTTGCAGAGGCATTTTGGCGGACAGAAGAGTTGAAGAT
>JAJQGR010000007.1 GCA_021200345.1 Lachnospiraceae bacterium
CGGATGAATACGCAAGGCTTTTGGGGGAGGATTATCTGGAGGAGAATTACGGAGGCTCTCTGCCTGGGTTTGTGGCGGCGTTTATCCGTAAGAAAAAGCTTTCCAGATCGGAAATTGAGGAGCTGGAGAGGATGATCGCTGAGTATAAGGAGTCAGAGTAAAAAGCACACGAAAGGTGTTTGGCTGACACCAGGGCCAAAAGGAGAGGTGAGAGATGAGTACAGCACTATTAAATCAGTTATTGCGGATGAATCTGATCGGGGTCTACGGCATCGGGCTGGCCTTTATCATCCGGCCGCTGCTGCGAAAGGCGGGCAGCAGGTATTGCTATTATCTGTGGATGATCGTGTTCCTCAATCTGGCGGTACCGACTGTGCTGACGGGAAGCTTCAGCCTGATTCCGAAGCAGCTGTATCAGGTGGAGCTGTCCCGGAATCAGGAGACAGCGGCGGTTTCCGGGACAGCATCCATGTATGATGAAAATGTTGACAGCGGTCGGACGCAGGATGAGTATTTCAGCCTGCGGGAGGGCGCAGTGGATCAGCTGGCGGATGTTTCGTCAGCTGCGTCGCAGGATATCACGGAATCCCAGGGGACGCTCAAAATATCAGAACGTATCTGGCGTCAGGCAGTTTCGATTTTTGGCGGAACAGAAGCGTTTGCCCGGTGTCTGCTGATGGTATGGATATCGGTGGCGGTGCTTCTGTTTATTCTGGAGGGCGCCCAGTATCTGAAAATGCGTCGGCATCTCAGAAGTTTGGCGCTGATTGATGGGGAGGATGAGAAAGGTGTGGTGACATTGCGGGGGCTGAACACGCCGTTACTCTTTGGCTTTTTTTATCCGACGGTGTATCTGCCGGACAGTCTGAACGGGGAAGAGAAGGCCTACATTGTCCGTCATGAGCTATATCACCGCAAACGCAGAGACAATATTGTCAAGGGGGTCGCTCTGTGCATTACTATTCTGTACTGGTACAATCCGCTGGTGTGGCTGGCTTTTCATTTTTTGGGCGTGGACATGGAGCTGTCCTGCGATGAGGCGGTGCTGTTAAAGTCAGATTTGGATATCAAAAAGGCATACGCCGGCAGTCTGTTAAAATACGGCGCTCTGCAAAATCATTACATTCTCACCTCTCTGACGTTTGGGGAGCCGGGGCTGAAGGCGCGGATAAAAAATGTTCTGAATTTTCAAAAACGGGGAGTGGTGATTACAGCGGTGGCTCTGTTGATGGTCGCCCTGCTGGCGGTAGGGCTTTTGGTGCGGCCGGCGTCAGGGGAGGAAAAGACAGAGACGCTTTCCGGGGAGGAAGAAACCGCACAACAGGCGTATATTTCCCAGGAAACATACGGCTGGGCGCTGGAGGAGACCAGCCTCATTCATCATGACGCTGTCGTGTATGAGATTGAGGATGCCTATCCGTACGGAGAAATCGCGGGGAATTATGTCTCCGAAGACAGTGCCTATGTGGCGTACCACCTGGAGGATGCGCGGATTTGCGTTCTGTCGACGCATGACGCGGGTGAGAGCTGGCAGCAGACGTATATTGGCGAAGCGGGTGAGATGGATGCGCTGGGTGTCATCTATCTGTCTTTTTTGGAGAATGGGACAGGATACCTTTTATATACATCAAGTCCGGGCGCGGGGCAGATGACAAAGGTTTTATATACCTCTGTGGATGGAGGGGTAAGCTTTACGCTGACAGGAGATATTACGGACAGTGTACAGAATTATCCGCAGTGGATGGTTTTTTATGATGAAAATATGGGAATGATTCTGACCCAGTATCATGGATACGAAGCTTTCGCCTGCCTGACAACGGACGGCGGAATAACCTGGTCCGCCCTTGATCTGAATGTGCCTGACGCGGAGGGAAGCTCCTACATTGATGGGCTTTCTCTGATACAGACAGATAAGGAAGCGGATATCTGGGTCATGCGTCTGCGGGTGGTTTATGATGACAAAGTGGACATATACCAGTGGTTGTCGATGGACGGCTGGGCGGCTTTTTGCGAAAACGGGACTGCGGCGCAGGCGCAGACAGAAGATGATGAAGCCATGGTGGATCCATTGGCACATACGGCGGAGCAGATTTTACAGTTCGCGGACATTCTGAGCGCTCTGGACGAGCAGGATTATTGCCAGATTCTTACAATTCACGGGTACAGCATTCTGCTGGTGGCAAATGGCACCTACGATACCTCCTGGGCAAGAGGAACGGATCATGGCACGATTGGGGCGGAAGTTTATTTCCCCGGCACGGAGATGTATATTTATTCCATGGGGACGGCTTATCCGCTGCGATATAACGCGGAAGGAATTTATGTGGAATGGAACACAGGGACTCATACGATTTACACGCTGGAGGAAGAGAGCGGGAAACTGCTCACGGAGGAGAGAGAGCTGAATGAGGGCGAATGGGATACATTGTACGACATTCCCTTTGTGACGAAAGCGGAACTTCTGACGGAGGCTGGCATTTCGGAGGAAGAACTGGAAAATACCGCGGATGAGCTGGAAAATGAGACGGATCTGGCGCAAAAAGAGGCGCTGGAACAGGCTCTGTTAAAGGCGGACGGGGAAGCGCTGACCATGGAGACGCTGATGGAGCTGGTGAACGGCGGCTACAGCGCTCTGACAGAATTTGATTATGCCAACTGTGAAAACGCTGTCCTGAATTATACGGAAAGTGCAGGAGTGTTGTCATACTGCTATGAGTTCGCACTGGAGTATGAAGGGGCGGCATATACTTTCCGCGCCAATTATTACAAGGATGATCATTCGCTGGATATGCTGTATCTTTCGGATGACGCGGGAACGGAGGATCTTTTTTGCCTCTGTCGCGTAAATGAGGTCGGTAATGACGATACCGTTTCACCGGAGGATTTCGAAAGTTATCTTCAGGAAACTGCGATCAAAAGCTCCCGCTCCTGGTCGCTGGAGAGTTTCCCCCTCTCTGTTGATTTGCCGGATGGATATACCCTGGGCACCTGGGACTGGACGATCGGTTCTTCGGTTGACAGCAGCGCCACGATGAGCGGCGGGGTGTTGATTTATCCTGCAGCCTATGAATTGCAGGAGGGGTACGAGGAGGAGGCGCTTGTCGCGGAATGGCAGTATTACGCGGGATTTCTTTCCAGAATCGGGGAGGGCTGCTGGTCCTGGGATGGAGACACTCTGATACCGGGTTTCCCCCTGGGGAATCACATGGTGTTTTCGTATGTGGAGATGGTGGACGGCACCGCGAAAATCGCTTATCTGCTGGAGGTGGAATATGATATGTACACATCCTCAACAGAGGGGAAGCTGGAAGAGAGCGGCGTCAGTTTAGGCAAGATCGATACGGTATCGAAATACTGGTATATCATCTTTGTGGACGATGGCGTGGGAGCTGCCACGGGTTATTGTCTGGGGCTGGCGCAGAATCAGTTTACGAAGGAGGAGGCGGTTGCGATGGCCCGGTCGGTGGTGTTCGCTCAGTAAAAGAAAAAAGAAACATGACGTTGCTGTAAACAGGAACGTCACGACAGCTTTCGCGATATTTTCTTCTGGTCATACGGATAGAAAAGTGTTATACTAGCTTCATATAGGCGCCGCTTTGCGATAATACGTGGAGAGATGGACATGACAGAGAGCAGGCAGCCATCGAAAAGGATGATCGGTCAAAGGAGCATACCATGAAGCAGAAGAACGAAAAGAACAGTGTGAAACTGAAAGGAAAGATCAAAAGATATCTCCAGGTTTCCCTCTATCTTGGTGTTCTTCTGCTTTTTGTCAACGT
>JAJQGR010000335.1 GCA_021200345.1 Lachnospiraceae bacterium
ACGTGCGGGCATTTTAATTCGGAAGTTCGCCGTCAGGCGAAGTTTCCTATAAAGTCAAAATAAAACGCGGTTCCCACGCCCTATGACAGGCGGAACCGCGTTTTTTGCATTCCGTATCAGCCTATTTGCCATACAGGACAGTCACATCCGGGTGCAGCTGCAGCACAGAGGCCGGCACCGCAGGGACAACCGGTCCCGTAAACGCCTGACGCACAATCTCCTCCTTGTCCGCTCCAAAGGCAATCAGCAATATTTTTCTTGCTTTCATAATGGTGCCGATTCCCATGGTAAGAGCCTCCTTTGGCACCTGATCCTGAGAAGCAAAAAAGCGCCTGTTGGCCTGAATTGTGGGCTCCGCCAGCATTGTCCGGTGGGTGATTGCCGGGAAGTGGCTGTCCGGCTCATTAAAGCCGATATGCCCGTCGTGTCCAATGCCCAGAAGCTGCAAATCGATCCCACCGGCCTGCTCAATGGACCGCTCATAGCTAAGGCATTCCGCATCCGGATCGGCGGCAGCGGCATCCGGCAGATGAATATTTGATGCCGGGACATTGATTTTCGAAAACAAATTTTCCTGCATATAATAATGATAGCTCTGTTCATTGCGGTAATCCATACCACAATATTCATCCAGGTTAAAGGTAGTCACCTGAGAAAAATCCAGCTGTCCGCTCTCATACAGCCCAATCAGCTCCCGGTAAATGCCCAGAGGAGAAGATCCTGTAGCCAGTCCCAGCACGGAATCCGGCTTCTGCCTGATCTGCGCCGCGATCATGTCCGCCGCATATTTACTCATTCGGTCGTAGCTTTCAAAGTAAAGTGTTCTCATGCGTTTTTCTCCCTCTAAATCTCATACCATAAAATCTGGTTTGCCTCCAGGGTCAGCGAAAAGCTGCTGCCGTCCCCCCGATAAACCACGGTAGTCTGCGGTTCATAGGTATTGTTGACCACACAATATTTGCCGTTTTCCACATAGGCGTGAACGTCCACATTATAATTGGTGGAGAACCACTTACAGATTTCCTCCTCGCCACCCGCGCTCCACAAAATCGCCCGGTAAAGCAAACGGCTGTTGGCAAAGCTGTAGGGCAGTCCGCTGATGTACACGGCTCTCCCCTGCCCGAATTCATGGACCGCCAGGTGAAGCTCTTTTTCTCTGGCTTCCAGCACCGTAGTTCCCTCCAGAGCATACATGTACTTGCGGGACTGGCCAAAATCAATTTCCTCCGGTGTGTCCTCCGTAATAAAGTGCTCATGATTCTCCCAGTTATACTTATCATATCCCAGAGTAAAATCCCGCTCCTCCTCCACACCAAACACACTGGCCAGCTGAATGAAACGGCCGTTGGCCTGATGACCGCTGGGCTCGCCTACGCCGATGATACCGCCGCCGTGATATACAAATTCCTTTATGGCAGAGGAAATCTCAGGATTGCACCAGATTTCCCCTCCGGTCTGGGCCGTGTCGGCGTCGCCCACGTTCAGCAGTACGTCGATCTCCTTCAGAATGTCCGGATTTTCCATGATATCATCAAAGCTGATAAATTTCACGTCAAAGGGCGCGCCGGAGAGAGCCTCTATGACGCCCGCGTAGGAATAATTTTCCTTGTGATAGATGGCATGGTGCACCATATGGCAGCCCCAGGCACGCATCCTGCCCCAGCAGTTGAGCACCGCCACCGTTTTGACACAGTAGGGTCTGGCTCCTTTGATATTGTCATACAGCAGCCGGAATTCCTCACATACGGACTCCACATAATCCACAAATTCCGGGAATTTCACCGCCAGCTTCAGATATCCGCCATAGCCAATGCGATCCACGGGCTTCCTGAGAATCGCCCTTCTGGCCGTGACCCAGTTTCGCTTTGCCTCCCTGACAGGGTCCTGGCCCTCGCAGAATACATCCGGGAAGAAATAGGGCAGCAGTCTGCCCTCCGTATATTTCACTCCCTCAATGTCACTGATCAGGCGCAGCGTGGAGCCGTTCCCCACGCTTCCCACCACCGCGTCCAGGCCGATCTGCTGAAATTCATCCATAAAAGGCTCCGTACCAATCCAGTGATCCCCCAGAAACATCATGGCTTCTTTGCCATATTCATGACAGATCTCCACCATTTCCCTGGCGATCGAGGCCACCTCTTTTCTCTGAAAGGCCTGAAAATCCTTATATTCCCGGGATGGAATCCGGTACTGATTATTGTAATAACCCTGATCAATGATGAACTCCGGGCGGAAAGCATAGCCCGCTTCCTTTTCAAACTTTTCCAGAATATAAGGACTTACCGACGCTGAATAGCCATACCAGTCCACATATTTTTCCCTTGCCTGTTCATCAAAAATCAGGGTGAACTGGTGGAAAAAGGTGGTAAAGCGGAGCACATCCACATAGGGATGCTCTTCTATGAAGCGCCTCAGGCGCACCAAGGTATAAGCGTGAGACTCCGGCTGCCTGACATCAAAGGTCAGCTGATGCTCCACATTCTTCCAGTCATTGACCACGGCATTGTACATATGTACCGGGTCCCACAGAATGTAGGCCAGAAAGCTGACCGAATAATCGTGAAAGGGAATGGTTTTGATCACTGCCTCCCCCGTTTTCTCATCATAGCTCCAGTCAGACGGAGGCAAAGTCTTCCCCGTGGTGCGGTCAATCACCTCCCACCAGCGGGTAATATCATCCCTGGTATTGGGAGTCAGCATATCCGGGTAAAGTCCCTCCATCAGACGAATCCGCAGCAAATCTCCAATCGCCGGACGGATGGGCGTCATGATGTACATCTGCTGAATCTCCTCCGGATGGGCCTTGGCCCAGGCATTGTCCTTTCTTGTGGTATAATAAGTGGAATATACTTTCATTCCCGCGTCCTTTAATTCCAACGGGAACTCCGTACCGTCGCAGTCTCTGACCGCGTCAGCTCCCCAGCGCTCTGCCAGGGTCAGGGTTTCCTCCACTACATCCACATCTGTGGGAATCGTCACTCTTCCTTTTTCTTGAACCATTGATTTCTCTCCCGCTGCATAAATATTTTCTTATCCCTTGATACCGCCGCCGGTCACGCCCGCGATAATCTTTTCCGACAAAAACAGATACAGAATAAAGGTGGGCATGAACACAATCACCACCGCCGCGAACAGACCGCCGTAATTTCCTGTATATTTCATGGCGTTGACAATCTGTAAAAGTCCTACTCCCACAGACATCATCCTCTCACTGCTGGCAAAGATCAGCGCCATAAAGAATTCATTCCACACGCCAAGGAAATTAAAGATCGTAATCGTGATCAGGGCCGGCTGAATCAAAGGCAGCATGATCACCCAGAAGGTCCTGGCAGGAGAACAGCCGTCGATGGCCGCCGCCTCCTCATAGGTTCTTGACAGGGTTGCAAAGAAATTCAGCAGATAAATCGTGGTGTTCGGAACATGCATACAGATGTACAGAAAGATCAGCAGCGCTCTTCCCTTAATCCCCCATCTCACCGTCATGGAATAAATTGGCATGATAATCATGATTGCGGGAATTCCCATGGCAACAATCAACGATGATTTGATCGCTTTATTGGCAAAAAACTCAAACCGGGAAAGGACATAGGACGCCGGTCCCGCGATCAGCAGAACACCCACGCAGGATACGGAGGCATACAGCAGAGAATTGGCAAAATAAACGGACACATTCTGGGCGTTCCAGGCATCCACATAATTTTCAAAATGAAAACCGGACTGAAACTGAAAAACGGTTCCGGAAAAGATCTCTCTGGAGGTAGAAAGG
>JAJQGR010000150.1:0-1329 GCA_021200345.1 Lachnospiraceae bacterium
GCTTGAGGAATACTTTGAGGGAAAGAGAAAAGAATTTACCATTCCTTTTATTCTGAAAGGGACAGAATTTCAGAAAGAGGCGTGGATGGCCCTCTGCGATATTCCTTATGGGGAGACCCGGTCCTATAAGCAGCAGGCGCAGAGCCTGGGAAAACCGAACGCGTACAGGGCAGTGGGAGGTGCAAATCATCATAATCCGATTATGATTCTGGTGCCCTGTCACAGAGTCGTGGGAGCCGACGGCCGGCTGACTGGATATGCCGGCGGCCTGGAGACCAAGAAATTTTTGTTGGATCTGGAGCAAAAATACAAGCAGAACGCATAAAAGCAGGTTTTCCCGGGAATAATGATCTGAAAAGGCGCTGTTCAAAATCGAATGAAAGCGGCGCGGCCTGGGGGAATGATGGACTTAAGGGAAGTAAAAGGGGATTTACGGGAAAGAGACAATCTGTTTGTCCTGGAGGTGGAAATGCCCGGCTTTGAACGGGAAGAAATTTCGGCCTGCACCAACGATGGATACCTGATTGTTACCGCGAAAGGGCACGATATGGAAGAGCCTTTTCGCAGGGCATTTTATATCGGGAAAGGCGTGGCGGAGGAATGTATCAGAGCCACTTTCAGGAATGAAACACTGAAAATTATGATGCCCAAGCAGGAGGGGAGCGGCGAATCGCAGCATCATTTTATTCTGATTGAATAGGAAATCGGATAAAGGATCACTGTTTGGGAGGAAAGTACAACAGGGGTGAGCATGTTTGGAAGAAAAAACGGCTGCCGATATTTTATTGACAGTGAGAATGTCAATGAGGTATGGGTCAACATATTAAATATTTTAAAACCGGAGGATATTATCTTCCTGTTTTATACGGATAACAGCGCCCATATCAGCTGCGCGAGAGCCGTGGAGCTGATCAATATTGGCGCAAAGAGAATTAAAGGAATTCGCTGCAGAGAGGGGAATAATGGACTGGATTTTCAGATGGTCACTCAGCTCGGCGCGGTGATTTCCCGGGAGCCCAAATGTGAATACATACTTGTATCCAACGACAACGGGTTCGACGCGGTGGTAAGCTACTGGAAGCAGAAAGGATACAACATCCGGAGGGAAAAGAGCAGCTATTGCGTATCATTACAGATTCCGGATCCTAATAAGCCGCAGGAAAAATCCGGAAAAAGACCGGCGGGAAAGCAAAATAATAGGAATGGGAACCGACCGAGGATTGAAAATAAAAAAGACTACAAAAAAACGCAGCCAAAACTGGAGGACAGAAAGCAGAAGCAGCCGGATAACAAAAAAGTTGTAGATCTGGAGGCTCAAAAGGCAAAGAA
>JAJQGR010000150.1:1339-3756 GCA_021200345.1 Lachnospiraceae bacterium
ACGGAAAATAAAAACCGTCAGGAACAAACCCGGACGGTGATAAGAAAAGAAGCGGCGGAACGGGAAGCGGCTGCGGTGAAACGGGAAATGTCTGTACTGGAGCAGGAAATGCCTGTGCCGGAAGAGGAAATGCACGTACCGCACCAGGAAGCGGTTATCCCGGAGCATGATACGATTGCGCCGGAACAGGACGCGGCTGTGAGGGAGACGGCGGCGGAGGAGAACGTTGAAAGGCAGGATGAGGGATTTGAACCCATGGAGGCGCCGTTGACGATTCCGGGTACAGCCACAGTGGCTGACGGCAGCAGGGTGATTGACACCATGTATTGCCTGCAAAGCCTGTGCTCCCTGATTCCCCGCAAAAATATGGCGCTGTTTCATAATGCGCTGACCTGTATTTTTGAGCAGAAAGACGGAGATGAGATTTATGCGGCAGTAAAGACCCGCCCGGAGCTTCACACGCAGCTTTGGAGCCGTTATGAGCAGGACAGGGAGGAGAGAATCCGCAAATATATCCGCCTGCTGCTGGATATCTGTGACTATGAGATTCAGGATACGGATCTGCTGTATCAGGTATACCGGGAAAGCTACGATGGAAGTCTGCAGGCACTGAATATCGGGATTATGAAGGCTTTTGGCGATGAGGTGGGTATCAGATATTATCGTTTGCTGAGAAAGCACATCAATGTGCTGACAAAACTGTGATGAAATCATATCAGAAAAATTTGAGGCTGGCTGCCCATATTCTGACCGGGCTGTATTTTATAGCCTGTATCTGGCTGTATTATCAGCAGTCTGTTGCGATTCTGGATGAGAGTCTGCCGAGCATTCCCTATCAGTCGGATTTACCCCTCCATATCAGCATGGTCATTGAGGACGGCTGGTATTACAGCTTTACGGCTTATGCTTATCAGCTGCTGTATTGGGCCTGCGGAGGGAATACGATCGGTATCGCCGTTTTTCTGGCGGCGGTGACCGCAGCTACGGTGTATGTAACGGAGCTTTTGGTGTGCCGGCTGTGGAAAAGAGCCGCGGACGGCGTGACGCTGATGCTTTCTTTAAGCCTGAATTTCGTGATGCCTGTTTATCTTTCCTTTGTGGGAGAGTTCAGGTATGTCAGTTATCAGTCGGGAAACATCTGGCATAATTCTACTTATCTGTGCATGCGGTTGATGGCGCTTCTGACGCTTTTATATTATTTTAAGCTGGAAGAAACTTACAGGCAGGGAATCTCCGTCAGAGAGTGGGCGACGTTTGCTCTGCTGAACATATTATGCACAGGGATTAAGCCCAGCTTTCTGCTGGTATATTCTCCCATTGTGGGGGTGTTTCTGGTGGCGGACGTTATTCACAAGACGCCATGGAGGCGGGTCATTGCCTTTGGCTCGGCACTGCTTCCCAGCGGTCTTGTGCTTCTGTGGCAGAACCAGGTGCTGTTTGGGGAGGACACGGGGAACGGTATTACCTTTCAGCCCTGGTACACATTCTCTTTGCATGCTTCCATTGTAAAAGGGGCGGCAGTGTGTTCCGTGCTGTTCTGCGCACTGGTGGTTTGTGTAAAAGTTCGGGAGCTTATCAGGGAGAGGAGCAGTGTTTTTATTCTGTTAATGAGCGTGCTGGGCTTTCTGGAGGCAGTCTGTCTGGTGGAGAGCGGATCCAGATCTGTGGACGGCAACTTCCTCTGGGGATACAGCTTCTGTATTTTTGTGCTTTTTGCTCTTTGCGCGGTGAAGTGGCTTCAGATGGGAAAAGGGCGTACGCGTGGAATGGGGAAGCTTTTGCTTTCTGCGGTTTATGCATGGCATTTGTATTGCGGGCTGTATTTCTTTATCAGTCTGGTAACGGGCGCAAGCTACTGGATGCGATGATGAAGCGGAAGGGCAATGGGGAGATTAACGGAGAAAACTGCCGAAAACGGAAGGCAAAGAGAAATGAAATCTTTTTTGAAAAAGCTTTTTATCGTGCTGCTGACAGTGTTGATACTGGTCGGGCTTGGCTATGAGGCAAGTGTGCCGCTCAAAAATCTGCATTATCAGTACCTGAAAAATAAGGGCCAGGCGTTTGCGGATGGTATGAAAATCGGTGTTCTTGGAGACAGTATCTGGGGGAACGAAAAGGGAGAGACCGGCATTGCGGCCGTAGTGGAGCAGGAGCTGGGAGTGGAAATATATAATTGTGCCATCGGCGGAACGCAGGCGGCCTACGCCTGGGTGCAGCCTGAAGGGAAAGTGGACCAGTCTCTGATGGTGATTACCGATCAGGTGATTTTTGGAGAGACTCCTTATGAGGAAGACAGTCTGGATCAGAGCTATCTGGAGACGGACTGGTAGGACATGGACTATATTTTCTTTGCTTATGGATTAAACCTGAATTATTCACGGTTCAGCTTACGAAATCGCTGAATCCCGTGTAGTTAC
>JAJQGR010000105.1 GCA_021200345.1 Lachnospiraceae bacterium
TCAGAAAGGTGATGGAGCAGAAAAACCACACGCCGGGAATTATCGGTGTAGTGGCGGATATTTTAAAGGTTGAGAAAAAATATGAGACCGCCATTGAGATCGCTCTCGGAGGAAGTATCCAGAATATTGTCACGGACAATGAGGAGACGGCCAAAAAGCTGATTGCTTATCTGAAAGAGACCAAAGGCGGCAGAGCCACCTTCCTTCCCCTGACCAGTATCAAAAATATTCAGGAATTTAAACAGAAGGAGTGCATGAAAGAACAGGGCGTCATCGGACTGGCCGACACCCTTGTACACTGTGAGAAAGCCTATCTCAATGTGGCCAGGTCTTTACTGGGGAGAATCCTGGTGGTGGACAATATTGATCATGCTGTGGCTATCGCCAGAAAATACCGCTACAGTATCCGGATGGTGACTCTGGAGGGCGATTTGATTGTGCCCGGCGGCGCGATCAGCGGCGGCGCGTTCAAAAACAGCTCCAACCTGCTGGGACGGCGCCGGGAGATGGAGGAGCTGCAAAAGAAAGTAACCTCACTGGAAAATGATCTGGACCGCATTCAGAGTCAGATTGAAAGACAGAAAAATGAGAGAAATACTTATCGTGTGGCAGTGGAAATGCTCAAAGGCTCTCAGCAGACAAAGTATCTGCAGCAAAACACTGCCCGCCGGAATCTGGAAGCGGTATGTGAGCGCAGACAGGAGGCGGAGGAGGGACAGGACGCCCTGAATCTGGAATATCAGCAGATCACGGAGCAGATTGGTCAGATCAGGGCCGAAAAGGAACAGGCGGCCGCGGAGCTTTCCAATCTGGATGAAAAAGAGCAGAAAGCTGACGATCAGGTACAGCAGCTGCAGGTCAGGATAGAGAAGCTTCGGGAAAAAGAGACGGAGGAGACCTTTCAGGTTTCCCAGTGGGACATGGAGGTACAGGCCACCGCGCAGAATCAGAGCTTCCATGAGCAGAATGTGGATCGTGTCCGGATGGAAATCTCCCATTTTCAGGCGGAGCTGGATGAAATTCAAAACAGTATTCAGGATAATCAGACAGATGTGGAGTACAAAAAGGCTTCCATTGAGGAGCTGACCCGGTCCATTGAACAGTCCTGGGAAGAGCAGAATAAAGCGCGGGAAGCGTTGGAAACAGCGGCAAAGGAGAAAGAGGCCCATACGGAAAAGCAAAAAGCGTTTTTCACGGATCGGGAAGATACTTCGGCCCAGATGAGCCGCCTGGATAAGGAAATTTTCCGTCTGAACGCCCAGAAGGAAAAGCTGGAGGAGAGCGCGGAAGCACAGATCAATTATATGTGGTCTGAGTACGAGATCACCCTGTCGGAGGCCATGAAAGCCCGCCGGGAGGATATGGGGGAGGCCCAGGCCATGAAAGAGGCCATCGCCCGGCTGAAAGCGGAGATCAGGAAACTGGGCGATGTGAATGTGAACGCCATTGAGGATTACAAAAACCTGATGGAGCGCTATACCTTCCTGAAAAATCAGCATGATGATCTGGAGGAGGCGCAAAAAACGCTGCTGGGCATTATTGATGAACTGGACGCGGCCATGCGGAAACAGTTTACTGAGAAATTCGCGGAAATCTCCAGGGAGTTTGATAAAGTGTTTCAGGAGCTGTTCGGCGGCGGCCATGGCACATTGGAGCTGATGGAGGATGAGGATATTCTGGAAGCGGGCATCCGTATCATTGCCCAGCCCCCGGGAAAGAAGCTTCAGAATATGATGCAGCTTTCCGGCGGTGAGAAATCCCTGACAGCCATTGCGCTGTTATTTGCCATTCAGAACCTGAAGCCTTCGCCGTTCTGTCTTCTGGACGAGATTGAGGCGGCGTTAGACGAATCCAACGTGGACCGTTTCGCCAAATACCTTCACAAGCTGACGGAGCACACCCAGTTTATTGTCATTACCCACAGACGCGGCACCATGTCCGAGGCCGACCGCCTGTACGGGATTACCATGCAGGAGAAAGGGGTATCTACACTGGTGAGTGTGAATCTGATAGAGGAGGACTTAACCTAAATGGGAGAAGAAAAAAAGGGCTTTTTCAGTAAATTAAAGCAGGGTCTGACCAAAACCCGCGACAGTGTGATTTATGGTCTGGATCAGATATTCACAGGATATTCCGAAATTGATGAGGACTTTTATGAGGAGCTGGAGGAACAGCTGATCATGGGAGATATCGGCGTCAACGCCACCTCCGCTATTATGGACCGTCTCAGGGAGGATGTGGTCAAAAAGCGGCTGAAGGAACCGGGAGAGTGCAGACAATATCTGATTGAGTCTATTCGGGAGCAGATGGAGGTCAGGGAGACCGCTTACGAGTTTGAAACCAGGCAGTCCGTGATTTTTGTCATCGGCGTCAACGGCGTGGGCAAAACCACCTCTGTGGGAAAGCTTGCCTACAATCTGAGACAGTCCGGCAAGAAGGTGCTGATCGCTGCGGCGGATACCTACCGGGCGGCGGCGGGAGACCAGCTGCAGGAATGGGCCAACCGGGCCGGTGTAGACATGATTGGCGGAAAAGAGGGTGCGGATCCGGCCAGCGTTGTGTACGACGCTGTGGTGGCGGCCAGATCCAGAGGCGTGGACGTGCTGTTAGTGGATACCGCGGGCCGGCTTCATAACCGCAAAAATCTGATGGAAGAGCTCAGAAAGATGAACCGCATGATTGACAAGGGCTTTCCGGACGCCCATCGTGAGAATCTGATCGTTCTGGACGGCACCACAGGACAGAATGCCATGGCCCAGGCGAAAGAATTCGGGAGCGTGACGGATCTGACAGGCATTATCCTGACCAAGCTGGACGGCACGGCCAAGGGAGGAATTGCGGTGGCCATTCAGTCCGAGCTTCAGGTGCCGGTGAAGTATATTGGTGTGGGGGAAGGCATTGAGGATTTGCAGAAGTTTGACGCGCATGCCTTTGTAAACGCGTTGTTTGACATTCAGGAGGATGAACAAAATGGATGAGATGCTGACGCTGGATAAATTTGAGGAAGCCGCTGAAATCTTAAAAACCGTAACATTGGAGACAAAGCTGGTGTATAGTGATTTCTTAAGTGGGCAAACTGGAAATAAGGTCTACTTAAAACCTGAAAATCTGCAGAAGACCGGAGCTTATAAGGTCAGAGGCGCATATTATACCATGAGTACACTGACCCAGGAAGAGAGAGACAGAGGCGTGATTACGGCCTCCGCGGGCAATCATGCCCAGGGCGTGGCCTACGCCGCCCAGCAATATGGCTGCAGGGCTACCATTGTCATGCCCACCACCACGCCGTTAATGAAAGTGAACCGTACCAAGTCCTATGGAGCTGAAGTGGTGCTGCAGGGGGACGTGTATGATGAGGCCTGTGCTCACGCTTATGAGCTGGCGGACCAGTATGGCTATACCTTTATTCATCCTTTTGATGATCTGCGGGTGGCCACCGGACAGGGGACCATTGCCATGGAGATTTTCAAGGAACTGCCGCTGGTGGATTATATTCTGGTGCCCATCGGCGGGGGCGGTCTGGCAACCGGTGTCTCTACTCTGGCTAAGCTTTTGAATCCCAAGATTAAGGTGATCGGCGTGGAACCGGCGGGCGCCAACTGCCTGCAGGTTTCCCTGGAAAAGGGAGAGGTGACAAGCCTTGCGGGAGTCAACACCATCGCGGACGGCACCGCGGTCAAAACCCCGGGTAGTCATATTTTCCCCTATCTTCAGAAAAATCTGGACGGGATCATCAC
>JAJQGR010000242.1 GCA_021200345.1 Lachnospiraceae bacterium
TCCATATGCCCTCCATCTGCCGAACCCTTTTCGGTTTTTATAGTACAGATTATCAAAATTGATTTTATTTCCAAAAAAGTAGGCCAGACTGCTGACGCAGACCACCCTTGCCCCAGGTGTCGCTTCCAGCAAATCAAACAATCTTGCAGTCAGCGCGAAATGTCCGAGATAATTGGTCGCAAAATGATTTTCAAATCCATCAACCGTCTCGGAATAAGGAGCAGCCATGATTCCCGCATTGTTGACGAGGGTATCAAGCCTTTCATATTTTTCCAGGAATGCGTCTGCAAAATCAGCGACACTTTTCTGACTGGAAAGATCCAAAAGCATGACATCCAGATCGGCATCCGGGACTTCATCCACAATCTTTTTTCTGGCCGCGTCCGCCCTCTGGGGATTTCGGCAGGCCATGATCACTTTTGCACCTTTACGTGAAAGCTCCTTTGTCGTTTCGAAACCAAGACCGCTGTTGGCTCCGGTAACGATCATCACCTTACCGGAAAGATCCGGTATATCATTCAATGACCAGCTCATAATGAATCTTCCTTCCATAAGTTAAGATATTATAGCATTTTTGTCTGGCATTCATCAACCAACGATCTTCGCGCAAGTGTCGTGCGGTTAAGAAAGAACGAGGCTGTTATGAATGGAGATATACCTTTTGGGGGACAAGAACAGAAAACCCGGAGCAGCTGTTCGTTTCATCAAAATTTCAGAAACTAATCCGACATTCTTCGCTTTTGTGTGGTTGCGTATGACCAGATATGAGTGATAAAATAAAAACAACAGGATTTTTATCCGCAAAAAGCTGACCTGAAATCATAACGCAAATGGAGGTGTCAAATGGCCGAAAAAACAGTCATCTATTATTACTCCGGCTCCGGGAACAGCCTTTCTGTGGCAAAACACATAGGCGAGGCGCTGGGAAATACAACGCTTTTGTCCATCTATGCCCTGCGGGATGAGCCGGAGGTCCCGGAAGATTACACCCGGATTGGAATTGTGACCGCCACCTGGTTTGTCCGCCCGCCGAGAGTAGTGAAGGAGGTCTGTGAAAAACTCCGCTGCTCCAGACAGCAGAAGATCTTTATTCTTGCCACCTGCGGCGGCTATGACGGTTATGTCTGCATCGATCTGAAAGCAATTCTGCAGCCGAAAACAGACTTTGCGGTTCAGACCTTTATGTTACCCATGCCGCCCAATCACATTGTGGGGTTTTCTCCCATGCCGGACTGGATCAATCGTATCTACCTGAACCATGAAGCCAAAGCTTCTGTCAAAATCGCGGAGAAAATCCAATCGGATGCGCCCACGAAAAACCGAAAGGGCATTAATCGCAAGGCCCTTACGTGGGCATCAGCGACTTTCAATCAGCGTTTATTGGGGGTTGACCGGGACTCTGTTGAGGGCGGCTTCTATACTTCCGATGCCTGTACAAAGTGCGGCGTCTGTGAGAAACTCTGTAAAAACGGTAACATCCGTTTGACGCAGGACGGTCCGGTCTGGGGCCACGACTGCCAGCAGTGCATGGCCTGCATCATGTGGTGTCCAAACAGGGCCATTCAGCATCCTAATGTACCGGAGAGGCGCAGACGCTATCAAAATCCGAACGTCACCCTGAATGATATGATGCAGTCGGAATTCCATGTGGATGAACCATGTGCGAAAGAAAGTAGGCGAAACTGCATGTGTAAGATTTGTAAGATGGACGAAGAGGAAGTCAGGAAGTTCAAAAAGGAACACAGCACGTTTATCGCGGCAGGCACAACGCTTATGATTGTCGGTGCTGCTGCCGGGTTGTGGAAGATGATGAAGAAGTGCTGCCGTGGGAAGAGAGCCAATCAATGAAATTCGAAGTAACTTTGAAGGAGATTTTTGCAGGATGTATTCATTTACAAGCCGGGTACGATACAGTGAAACAGATGAGACGGGAAATTTAAGTCTGAAAAGTCTGATGAATTATTTACAGGACTGCTGTCTGTTTCAGTCAGAAGCTCTGGGCGTCGGCCCGGATTATCTGAAAGGACGTCATCGTCTGTGGCTTTTATCAGGGTGGCAGGTCGTCATAGACCGCTATCCCGGAATGTTTGAAAAAATAACCGTGACGACGATTCCGTATGAATTCTCGGGATGTCTCGGATGGAGGAATGTCAGCATATCAGATGAAAATGACATTTGCATTGTCCGTGCAAACTCCCCATGGGTATACATCAATACAGACACAGGCAGACCGGCTCAGCCGGATGAAACGGAAAAATCCGCGTATGCCCTGGAAGAGAGAATTCCCATGGATTACGCGCCCCGCAAAATTAAGCTGCCTGAAAATATGACAGCGGGAACACCCGTCCCGGTTATTCAGGAGTTCATTGATTCCAATCATCATGTGAATAATGCTCAATATGTGGATATCGCAGTGAACATTATGGAGGAAAATCTGCGGTCTTTCAGTCATCCGGACGCATCCGCGGAAATAAAATCAGAAGAGCGCAAAGATCCAAAGGTTTTCGTTAAAGAGATGCGGGTCGAGTATAAAAAACAGGCAGTTCTTGGGGATATATTATATCCCAAAACCTGCCTGCTGAATGACTGGTATTATGTGACATTTACGGATTTGGGCGGTCATATTTATGCCTCAGTTGCAATCCGACTCTTTCATTCCAAAATGCCAGCTACCGGACCAGAGAGGAACCCGGAGAGGGAAGACCCGTTTTTTCCAGCACATCGGATACCATGTGCACCGGAATAATTTCCAGATTTTTCTTTACCTCTGCGGCCACTTCGTCAAGATCATTTTCGTTTTCCCTCGGAATAAATACTGTTTTGATGCCTGCCCGCTGGGCTGCCATCAGTTTTTCCGGAAGCCCTCCGATCGGCATCACACAACCGCGCAGTGACACTTCTCCAGTCATCGCGATCTCAGGAGAGACCGCTGTTTCAGTCACAAGGGAAACGATCGCGGTGGTGAGCGTAATTCCGGCCGAGGGACCGTCTTTCGGTACTGACCCGGCAGGAACATGGATATGCAGGTCATTTTTCTCAAACAGCTCTGCCTTTTCGGGATACATGCTTTTCACAAGACTGACCGCGATCTGTACGGATTCTTTCATGACATCGCCCAGCTGTCCTGTGATAATGATATTTCCTTTTCCTTTTGTAAACAGCGCCTCGATAAACAGAATATCGCCACCGGCCTGGGTCCAGGCAAGTCCTGTCACCACTCCGGGCTGTTTCCGCTCCAGGATATGATCGTGCAGGAGCGGTTTCAGCCCCAGGAATTTCTCCAGCTGCCCGGCTGTCACAGAAATACTTTTCGCTTTTCCCCTGACCAGACGCACTGCCGCCTCACGGCAAAGAGTATCCAGTCTCTTCTTCAGGCCGCGCACACCGGCTTCCATTGTATAATCTGAAATGATTGTCCGCAGCGTTGCGTCGGATATTTTCAGATTTTCCTTTTTCAGTCCCATCTCCTCCATGGCTCTCGGAAGCAGATGCCTCTTCGCAATCTGAAATTTTTCCGAGGCAGTGTACCCAGGGAACTGAATCACCTCCATCCGGTTTAAGAGCGGCTCCTGAATGGTGTCTGTCGTATTTGCCGTGCAGACGAACAGCACATCAGAGAGGTCATAGGGCACATTCATATAATGATCCGTAAATGTGCTGTTTTGCTCCGGGTCAAGAACCTCCAGCAGCGCACTGGACGGATCGCCGTTATAATCCCTGC
>JAJQGR010000116.1 GCA_021200345.1 Lachnospiraceae bacterium
ACGAGTAAGTTCCACTTGTACCCCTTCAAAGTGGAAGTTAACTTTTCACTTCAGTTTTTTCAAAAAAGCAATATAAAAATGAAAAAAACAGTTTTCAATTCAGGGAAAAGCGGTTATAATAAGTCCGTATTTATGTATTCAGGGAGGTATCAGATGAAAAATTCTTCAATCGATACACATATGGGTACCATCAAGATCGATAAGGACGTGCTGGCACAGTATGCCGGTGCGATCGCGATGGAGTGCTTTGGTATCGTGGGGATGGCCAGCGTCAATATGAAAGACGGCCTTGTCCATTTACTTAAAAAGGAATCCATGACCAGGGGCATCAGTGTTTCTGTGCAGAATAATAAGCTGAGCCTGGATTTCCATATTATCGTGAGCTACGGCGTCAATATCGTGGCTGTTTCTGATGTGCTGATTGAGACAGTCAAATATCAGCTGGAACAGTTCACAGGCATGCAGGTAGATAAAATCAACGTCTTTGTTGAAGGCGTTAAAGTGATTGATTAAGGAGGGTGTGCGACGGATGAATACAATTGACGCACAGCTCTTTGCCAAAATGTTTTTGGCGGGCGCGAAGAATCTGGAGAGCAAGAAGGAATGGATTAACGAGCTGAATGTGTTTCCAGTTCCGGATGGCGACACCGGCACCAATATGACGATGACTATCATGTCCGCGGCCAGAGAAATCGCGGAAATTGATGAGCCAAATCTTGAGAATCTTTCCAAGGCAATCTCTTCCGGCTCCCTCCGCGGCGCCAGGGGGAATTCCGGCGTAATCCTTTCTCAGCTGTTTCGCGGCTTTACCAAGGCGATCCGGGATAAGGAGACCATTGATGTACCATTGATGGCCGTCGCTTTGGAGAAAGCTGTAGAGACTGCCTATAAGGCTGTGATGAAACCCAAAGAAGGGACAATTCTGACTGTGGCCAGAGGCGTCAGTGATAAGGCAAAAGAACTGGCAGATGCCGGCTGTGAGGACATGGCAGAGCTTTTGGCGGCCATTCTGGCTGAGGCGGAAACAGTTCTTGAGCAGACGCCGGAGCTGCTTCCGGTCTTAAAGCAGGCGGGCGTTGTGGATTCCGGCGGTCAGGGCTTTGTGGAGGTCCTCAGAGGATGGAACGACGCATACAATGGTGTGGAAATTGACTATACTCTGGAGGAGACTGTTTCCGCTCCGGAGAAGACAGAGCGCGTACAGGAGGAGGCGGAGATTAAGTTTGGTTATTGCACCGAGTTTATCATTCTGCTGGACCGGCCGCTCCATTCCAGGCAGGAAAAGGATTTTAAGGACTTTTTGGAGTCTATCGGTGATTCCATTGTTATGGTAGCTGATGATGATATTGTAAAGGTTCATGTGCATACCAATGATCCGGGGATGGCTCTGCAGAGAGCCCTGACTTATGGCCAGCTTTCCAATATGAAGATTGACAATATGCGTCTGGAGCATCAGGAGACATTATTTAAAAAATCTGAAAAGGAAGAAAGCATGAAGGCCGCGGCCGCGGTGAATGATGAACCGCGCAAGAAGGTTGGCTTTATTTCTGTTTCTGTTGGAGAGGGACTAAATGAGATTTTTGCAAGTCTGGGAGTGGATCAGATCATCACCGGCGGGCAGACCATGAACCCGTCTACAGAGGATATCCTGAAGGCAGTGGAGGCTGTGAACGCGGAGCATGTTTTCGTTCTTCCCAACAACTCCAATATCATTCTGGCCGCCAATCAGGCAAAGGAGTTGATCAAGGATAAGGATATCATTGTCATTCCGACAAAGACCATTCCTCAGGGAATTACAGCCATGATCAGTTATGTGCCGGAGATGTCTGTGGAGGAGAACGTGGAGAATATTACCGCGGAGATTAGCAAGGTGAAAACCGGCGAGGTGACTTATGCGGTTCGGGATACCACCATTGATGATAAGGTGATCCGGTGCGGCGATTATATGGGCATTGACGGAAAGAAAGTTCTGGCGGTGGGTACTGATGTATCCCAGGTAACGCTGGAGATGGTGGACGCCATGGTGGATGAAAACACAGAACTGATCAGCCTGTATTACGGCAAAGACGTTGACGCCAAGGACGCGGAAGAGCTGCTTGGCAGGATTACCGGGCTTCATGGTGAATGTGATGTGGAGATGCAGCAAGGCGGCCAGCCGATCTATTATTATATTGTCTCCGCGGAGTAATTTTATGACCTTTTCAAGTGTCCGGAACTGATATAAGATCTGTTCCGGACATTTATTATGTATGACAAATTGAGGCAATTTTATGCAGTTTTCTGATTCTCTGAAAACCCTGAAAGGGGTAGGAGAAAAGACCGCGCAGCTTTTTTTGAAATTAAATATCGTTACTTTGAGGGATCTGATTCGCTATTTCCCGAGGGATTATGATATGCTTGAGCCGGTCAGCCCGATCGGCAGCCTGGTTTGCGGCTCAAAGGCTGTCATCTGCGGGCGGATTACGGCGGCAAAGCCGGCCCGTACCAGAACGGGAAAGAGCATTCTGACGCTTTCTGTGCAGGATCAGACCGGGAGGATTTCCGTAATTTTTTTTAATCAGCCCTATCTTTTACAAAAATATCAACCAGGCATGTCCTTTTATTTTCGCGGCCTGGTAAAAGAAAACGGAAAAAATCTGGTATTAGAACAGCCTGCGGTCTACACCCGGGAAGAGTACCAGAGCTTTCTTGGGGTGCTTCGTCCCATATATGGTCTGACAAAGGGCCTGACAAACCGCATGGTCACATCCTGTGTCCGTCAGGCGCTGGAACAGACGGCATTCCCGCAGGAGTATCTGCCGGAGGATATCCTGAAAGAGGAAAAACTCTGCGGCTGGCAGGAGGCTTATTGGGGGATACATTTCCCTAAAGATTTTGAACAGGCAGCCCTGGCAAGAAAGCGGCTTGCCTTTGATGAATTGTTTTCGTTTACATATATGATCAGACGACAGAAAGGAGTTTCGGCACAGATTCCAAATTCGTTTCCCATGCCCCGGGATTCTGCCGCCAGGAGGCTGATGAATGAGCTGCCCTATGCGCTGACAAAGTCCCAGAAACGCACGATACAGGAAGTATTTATTGATTTGGAATCGCCTTATACCATGAATCGGCTGATACAGGGGGATGTGGGCAGCGGAAAGACGATTGTGGCCCTGCTTGCCCTGTTGAAATGCGCAGAGAATGGTTATCAGGGCGCACTGATGGCGCCGACGGAAGTGCTGGCCAGACAGCACATGGAGAATTTCTGTAAAATGGCAAAGGAGCATCAGCTTGCTTTGAATCCTGTGCTGTTGACCGGATCCATGACTGCCGCGCAGAAGAAGGAGGCCTACCGGCAAATTTCTGAGGGAGAAGCCAATGTTGTGATTGGTACCCATGCCCTGCTTCAGGAGAAAGTGGTTTTCCAAAAGCTGGCTCTTGTGATCACTGATGAACAGCATCGTTTTGGCGTCAGGCAGAGAGAAGCGCTGGGACAGAAAGGCGTTTATCCTCATGTACTGGTGATGAGCGCCACGCCCATTCCCAGAAGTCTGGCTATTATATTGTATGGGGATCTGAATCTGTCGGTGATCGATGAACTCCCCGGCGGCAGACTGCCCCGCAAAAACTGTGTGGTTACAACATCCGGGCGTCCCGCGGCCTGGCGCTTTCTGGAAAAAGAGGTGAACAAAGGCCACCAGGCATATGTGATCTGTCCCATGGTGGAACCAGGGGAGAGAGA